>WQRV01000146.1 GCA_009786575.1 Chitinispirillia bacterium
GGNGCCTCTTTTCCCCCGTATACGGTATCACGACAGCACAATGCACCGACAAAACATAATCCCATCGTCTTTTAAAGTCACAATCAAAGATAACCCCCAATTTATCAAATGGGCCAGGGGCGCCTGTATAGCAGGTATTTGGTAACGGCGTACTTCAATTTCCCGGCCATTGACTCGTATAGGTAGCGGTTCCTTGTCAGCTGGTACGTTGGGTCGAAGTAGCAGTTTATGTGGCACCCCTCGCAGAAGGAGTAGCGGCCCTCTTTTGCGAGGGATTCGGCACGTTCCGGTGATTTTAGTGCGGTCAATAAGTTATTGGCAATACTAATATTAGTAGACCGGTGATGATAACATGGCAGAGCGAGTTTGTTATCCGGCGTGATTACCACCGTTGAGCTGACGGCCCGGCATATTGGGGTGCGGACGCGGTTGCCGCCCCGGTCCCTCAGTAAGAGATGCGCCCGGTTCAGGTAGACACCCCGCTTTTTGGAGTGCTCCAGGGCCTGCCGGTGGACTTCCGGGCTCAATTTGTCTGGCCCCCACGGCGCGAAGACCGGGTCGAGGATCAGGATCAGCCGCTTCTCCCGCGCGAGCCTTGCCACCCCCTCCACGGCGCCGGCGTTCTCAGCGGTGTAGGTGAACAGCAGATCCGGGTAGAGCCGGTTTTTTATTGCGGCGTCAATACTCCTCAAAACATGGCCGTAAGAGTCGCATCCCCGGATCTTATTGTGCAGCGCCGGATCATCGGCGTCAATACTAAAATGCAGCAAATCAACCAGCCCCGCCAGTTCCTCCGCCCGCTCCTCGAACAGCAGGCAGTTGGTGGTTACGGAGGTTAGGTACCCCAGTTTTTTGGCGGATGAGAGGAATTCGGGCAACGACTGGTGGAGGAGCGGCTCGCCCCCCGTGAAATCCACGAACTTGCACCCGGCCCTGCGGGCCTGCGCCAGATTGCCGATTACATCCCCTGCCGCGGCATCGGCCTTGGGCCGCTCCCGCCATATATCGCAGAACCCGCACCGGGCGTTGCAGCGGTTGGTCAAATAGTAATGCAGCAGGAATGGCTTTTTCATACGGATAATATAATTCCCGCCGCGGGTTGCCGGGTGTGAAAGGCCCTATGCCTGCCTTGCGCGCCTCGTACCGGCGCACCGGCAAAACATAATCCTAAAAGAATTTGACTTTAATTATTTTGTTATCAGCGCATTATTTATTATATTAAATATAAATACGCAGACCCTGGTCCACCAGTAAAAAGGCTTTTTTGCTATGCCGGACAAGCTTTCATTCCGCCTAGCGGGCACCGACGGCGCCTCCGCCGCCCGGGCCGCCGTGTTTTCCACCGCGCACAGCACAGTGGAGACGCCCATATTTATGCCCGTGGGTACGCAGGCCACCGTTAAGTCCATGTCGCCCTTAGAGTTGCGCCAGTGCGGGTGCCCGATCATACTCGCCAATACCTACCACCTCCACCTGCGCCCCGGCGAGCCGCTGATCAGGGAGGCCGGGGGGCTGCACAAGTTCGAGAGCTGGAACGGCTCCATCCTCACCGACAGCGGCGGGTTCCAGGTCTTCAGCCTGCGCGACATATCCAAAATTACCGACGACGGGGTAGAATTCCAGTCGCACATAGACGGATCGCGCCACTTTTTCTCGCCGGAGCGGGTGATGGAGATCCAGCACGACCTCGGGGCCGACATCATCATGTCGTTTGACGAGTGCCCGCCATCCAACGCCGACCCGTCCAAGGTGGCGGCGGCGGTTGACCGGACCCTCGTTTGGGCCGCGCGCTGCCTTGAGCACCACCACAAACTGCACTTTTTCCACGGCTACCCGCAGGTCCTCTTCGGGATCGTGCAGGGCGGCGTGATCGAGGAGTTGCGGAAGCGCTGCGCCCGCGAACTCGAAATAATGAACTTCCCCGGGTACGCCATAGGCGGTCTGGCGGTGGGGGAGTCTATGGAAAAAATGTACGAGACGGCCCGCTTCACCGCAGCGATGCTGCCCCAGGACAAGCCGCGCTACCTGATGGGCGTGGGCACCCCGGCAGATATTCTGGAATGCATCTCGGCCGGGATCGACATGTTCGACTGCGTGCTGCCCACGCGCAACGCCCGCAACGGGTCGGCCTTCACGAGCACCGGCAAGGTCAACATCAGAAACGCGGTCTACACCAAAGACTTCGCCCACCCGCTCGACAACAAGTGCAGCTGCTACGCGTGCAGCAACTTCAGCCGCGCCTACATCCGCCACCTTTATATGGCAGGGGAGATACTGGCCATACGGCTTATGACGCTGCACAATATCCACTTCTATATGGAATTGGTAAGAAACGCTCGAGACCACATTCTGAACGGGACGTTTACACCGTGGAAGAAAGAGGTCCTGGCCAATATGAAGGATGACAGCAGTTCAGACGCTGTATAGGGGATACAAGGTTATGAAATTCAAGACAATTTCGGCCCGGATGCTGTTTATGGTTGTTCCGGCTATGGTGGTTACGTTTATTCCTTTTGCCGTGCTGAATTACAATTTCGTCAACTCTACCGTCAATAAGATCGCCGACGAGGGCGTACGGGCGGCTGTGTTCAACTCATTCGTGTACAACACGGCCATACCCCTGGCCGGGATGCTCCTGACGCTTGCCGGGGTTTTCCTCTTCATCAGGTATCTGCGCAGGATAGTCAACAAGGTGAACGGCTTCGCCGATGCGGCCGCTTCGGGCAACTTCGCCAAAAGGTTAGACGTCACAGACTGCGATGAGTTCGGCCTCATGGAAAAGCGCCTCAATAACATGGTCTCCAGCATGGCCGAGATGAGCAAGCGCTCGGGCGAGCTCCTCGAAACCGCGCAGAAGGCCAACCGCTCCAAGAGCGACTTCCTGTCGCGTATGAGCCACGAGATCCGCTCCCCGATGAACGCCATCATAGGCATGACCCAGATCGCCATGGCCTCGGAGAACCCGGAGAAGATAAGCGACTGCTTAGGCAAAATAGACAACGCCTCCAAGCACCTGCTGGCGCTCATCAACGACGTGCTCGACATGTCCAAAATAGAGGCCAACAAGTTCGAGCTATTCTCCGAGCAGTTCCACTTCGAAGACGCGCTGTACAAGATCTACGACATGATGAACGTGAAGGCCGAGCAGAAAAAACAGAAGTTCACGCTCTCCATAGACAAAAATTTGCCCGAATACATAGTAAGCGACAAACTGCGGTTTGCGCAGGTAGTTACGAACCTGGCCAGCAACGCAATCAAGTTTACCGATGAGTCCGGGACAATAGACCTCATCGTTAGCGCTCTTGGGAGAGAGGGGAAGCTCCACAATATACGCATAGACGTAAAGGACAGCGGGATCGGCCTCGTGCCCGAACAAATAGGCACGCTCTTCAAGCCGTTTGTGCAGGCCGACGGCGGCGCCACGCGCAAGTTCGGCGGAACGGGGCTCGGGCTCGCGATAAGCAAGCGCATAGTAGAGATGATGGGCGGCGAAATCAGTGTAAACAGCGTGCCTGGCAGCGGCAGTACATTCACCTTCTCGATAAAGGTGCGCGAGGGCGAAATGTCAGGAACCGCCGGAAACGGAACCGGCAAGAGGTCCGCGGCAAGGGCGGGCGTAAAGTACGATGCGAAAAAAAACGTCATGCAGGCAAGAGACATGAGAATACTGGTAGTAGACGATTCCGACGAATCCAACGAGTACACGTCGCACATCCTCGACACGCTCGGCTTCCGGTGCGAAATAGCGCGCGACGGCGCCGAAGCCGTAGAGTCCGCGTCGAGGGCGATGTCGGAGGGGCGCCCGTACAACATAATATTCATGGACTACATGATGCCAAAGCTAAACGGGATCGACGCCGCCAAAAAGATCAGGGAGATAACGGAAGAAAACGTCTCCATCGTCATGGTCTCGATGTACGACTGGAAAGAGTTCGAACAGAAGGCCCGCGAGGCCGGCATCGTCAAGTGCGTGTCTAAGCCCATCTCGCCCTCTACCGTCCTCGACTCAATAACAGAGGTCGCGCCGGGCGTAGTCATCAAAAACAACGACACGGAGGTAACCCCGCCCTCGGTAGGTTTCGCCGGCAACACGGTGCTGCTGGTGGAAGACATAGAGATAAACAGGGAAATCATAGCCGCGTTCCTCGACGGCACTAAATTGAATATTGAGATCGCCGTTAACGGACGCGAAGCCGTCGAAAAGTTCGAGGCCGCCCCGGAAAAGTACGACCTGATGCTGATGGACATACAAATGCCAGTAATGGACGGCTTCGAGGCCACGAGAAAAATAAGGGCCTCGGACCATAAACGCGGTAAGACGATACCCATTCTGGCAATGACCGCCAACGCGCTTCTCGAGGACGTGCAAAGGTGCAAGGAGGCGGGGATGAACGACCACATCGCCAAACCGGTTGATCCTGATGCGCTGCTGTTTAAGCTCAACGATTATTTCTTTATGAAGAGCTACCAGGGGAAAGATATTTATTAAACCCAGGGTGGTTACAAATGTTAATTTGTTGTTGTAATGGATGATAAAAATAGACGATTTTGTAGGGGCGACCGTCCCCGGTCGCCCGCCGACGCATGGATTACAATATCCCGCAAAATACACCAACAATCCCCCCTACGATGCCGGGATTGCGGTATACGTTGAATCAAACGCAATATCGCAATCCCGGCACGGGCGACCGGGGACGGTCGCCCCTACAAAATCGTTTTGTTTCCGGGGGACGTGTCGGATAAATTTTCATTTGGCACGCATCCAACCGAATGGGCGTTGCACGCAACGCCCATACAAAACCGCGTATCCATCACACCCCAAACCCCAATTCCCTGCCATCACCCACCGAAGAACATGTTGGCGAATATCACCGCTGCCGTGATGCCCACCACGTCGGACGTCAACCCGGCTGCCAGTGCGTGGCGCGTGCGCCTGATGCTTACTGAGCCGAAGTAGACCGCAAGGACGTAGAACGTGGTATCGGTCGATCCCTGTAAAATCGACGACACGAACGACGCCAGCGAGTCCGGCGCGTTGTTAACTATCTCGGCCATGTACCCGAACGCCCCGACGCCGGAGAGGGGCCGCAGGAGCGCGTGGGGGACGCATTCGGCGGGCATGCCCACCGCGCTGGTGTACTGCCCTACGAAGGACGTGAAGATCTCAAGCGCGCCGCTCGCCCGCAACATGCCTATCGCCACGAAGATCGCCACGAGGAACGGGATGATCCTCACCGCCGTGTCGAAACCCTCTTTCGCGCCGGCGGTAACCGTTTCGTATACGCTCACGCCGCAGAGGTAGCCGCCCATAAGCAGGGTGCCCATCAGTATGGGGATAAGCCAGACGGACGAGCTTATCACGCCGTCAAGGAATGTCGCGGGCATCCCGCCGGCCTTGACGATGGTGTAGGGGATAGCGGCTACGAACGCCAGAATTGAGATCCACGCTACTACCTTCCCGAACAGCGACGGCGGCAGTTTTTCTGTCTCGGCTATGGGGTTCACTATCTTCTCGTCGGACTTCAGGGCGTCGCCGGTCAGCACTGCCTCTTTATTTCTTGACGCCAAAAACTTCGCCATGAAGACAGCCGCGATGGTGGAGCAGGCGGAGGCCATCATGCCGGGGATGATTATGCTGCCCGGGCTCGTAGCGCCCGCCGCAGCGCGTATGGTTATAACCCCGAGGGGCAGCAAGGTCACGCTGGAGGTGTTAATAGCCAAAAACAGGCACATCGCGTTGGTCGCCGTGCCCTTGTTGGGATTGAGCTTGTCGAGCTCCGCCATCGCTTTCAGGCCCATCGGCGTAGCGGCGCTGCCTAAGCCCAGCATATTGGCCGCCATATTCATTATCATGGCGTGCATCGCAGGGTGGTCCGCCGGGACTTCGGGGAAGAGCCACCGCATTAACGGGCTTATCGCCTTCGATATCGCCGTCATCAGCCCGGCGGCCTCGGCGACCTTCATGATGCCGAGCCACAGCGCCATCCCGCCGACCAGGCCGAGCGCGAGCGTTACCGCCGCCTTCGCCGAGTCGAACGAGGCGGTGCCTATCGCACCCATCTTTCCGGTGTAGGCGGCTACGAGGATGCTGATAACAATCATGTAAAGCCAGATGACGTTCAGCGGGGCAGGGCGTTTCTTTTTGTTGTCGGACATCTTTTTCTTCGCAAATCTGTGGCGGTTAACAGGGCGGCCGGACAAGGCAAGGCCGTATGACTACATAAAAATATATTACCGGACGGGGAAAAGGCAAATTTTTTATCCCGACCCGCAAAAAAATCGCCGGCCCCCGGAAAACGCTTGCGCCGTTACTGCGAATCATGTATATTTTACACTATGTACATAATATAAGGGAGGGGCCGCCAGCCCCGCCCGCTATGGCGGCATCCACCGCCAAAAGGCTGAAATATGAGGCCAAAAGCACCGCCGCCGGCCCTGCTGCTACTCTGCACAGCCACCCCGCTCTGGGCGCAGGCACTGGCGGTAGTTAAATGATTTCGATGCTGATTTATTTGATTTTTCCCCCTGCCGTGTTGTAATTTATGGATATGGCACGGTTACTACCCATAGGCATTCAAGATTTCGACAAGCTGCGCAGCGGCGGCCACGTCTACGTGGACAAAACTCCCGTAATTCACCGATTGGTGAGCGGTACGGAGGGGGCATATTTCCTTTCCCGCCCCCGCCGGTTTGGGAAATCGCTGCTTTGTTCTACGCTGGAGGCCCTTTTTGAGGGCCGTCGGGAGCTTTTTGGGGAGGTAGCCGGGCAGCCGGGGCTTGCCATCAACTCTTTAGACTGGGGGTGGAAGAGGCATCCGGTGGTACGGTTAGACTTGAACGCCGGCGTTTACTCGAACGGGGTGGAGGCGCTGCATACGGCGTTGTCTACCGAATTGGAGGCACAGTACGAACGGCTTGGGATTCATCGGGAGCACCCGGATGTTATCAGTCAATTTAAGCATCTCATACGGAAGGCGTGTGAAAAGTTTGGTGAAAGGGCCGTGGTGATTATCGACGAGTACGATAAGCCGCTGCTTGAGACGATGGACCAACCGGAGATCCATGAGAAGATCCGGCTTGAGCTCAAGGGTTTCTACGGAGTTCTCAAGTCCTACGA
>WQRV01000147.1 GCA_009786575.1 Chitinispirillia bacterium
CGCACCCCGGAGGGGTGTACAGCTCGGTAGAAACGGATATTTCCCGAAAAATTTCACGCCCACGGAGGGGTTGCGAAGGCATTTTGCGGACAGGCATTCCCAAAATTAAGCAAATATCAGGTCCGCAAGCCCCGCCCTGACCTCGTTTATCATGTCCCGGTTCGGCTTTCGGGTTGGCCAGGTGCAGTTTGAGAGTAAAACGAGGCCCTTTTTTCGCGGTATATCCATAATAACGGTCGATCCGGTGAACCCGGTCTTGCCGATTGTGGTTGGCGTGCGTTTTGCCCCCATATACGGCTGGTTAAGCTCCCAGCCCAGCCCGGTGCATTGGCCGGTTATGTAGGGGATCTGGTTCGTGTGCATAGCTTTGACGGTTTCCGGGCTGAAAAACGGCTCCCCGCCGCCGGCCAGCATCCCCACAAAATTCAGCAAATCGCCTACCGTCGAGAACATCCCCGCCGACCCTGCCGTCATAATCCCCCGCAGCGCCCACGCGCTCTCGTCGTGCACCTCGCCCTGTATCACCCTGCCCCGCCAGGGGTCGTCCTCGGTCGGAACGCAGTCTTTGATGGCATTTTCAGCGGGAAAAAACGTCGTATCTTGCATTTCCAGGGGATCAAAAAACGTCTCTTTCGCCAGTATTTGCAATGACTTAGCCCCTACGGACTCCAAAACCATTCCGAGGAGGATGCTGGTCGCGTTTGCGTAGCAGAACTTCTCTCCGGGCGGGTTCTTCATCTTCACGCTGATTATGGCGTCAAGCAGCTTTTCCGGGGCTAAGTCCTTGAATTCTGAGAGCCTGAAGTCAAAATCGAGCGTATGGGTCAGGAGGTGCTTGATGGTGACCTCGTTACGAAACGACCCGCGGTACTCCGGGACAAAACCAGCTAACTTACTGTCAATACTCATTTTACCACGCTCGATCATCCACAGGGCCAGCGTGGAGACGGGTATAGACTTGGTAACGGAGGCGCAGTCAAACAGCGATGACTCGGTAACTCGTTGGGAATCAAGGTTATACGTATGATTTCCAACCGTAATAACCGACTTTTTACCGTCAACAACCCACCCAAGCGCGCACCCCGGGAACACCTGCCTCCCTATTGCCGCCGTAAGGTACCCGCGGATGTCATCAATATTCGGCATAATTACGTCCTAACCCCATATTTATCAAACAGTTATCTGTTTCTCACCCTGCCAGCCCCTCCAACAGCCCCTAATCCCCCCGTTACGCTTTCTCCTTATTTGACAAGAACTTAGCGCGTTCGTAGTGCAGGATGGGGTCGCACTTGCCGGGGTACTTCAGGGTAACCTTGTCCTCGCACCCTCCGGCCCCCATTTTGTCGCAGGACTGGCACACGGCCTCAAACCACTCGTCAGATACCCCTGAGGGCTTGTTTAAGGCCCTCCCGGCGCCGTCTGAGCCGCCCCCGCCCCCGCCGCCCGCACCGAGGCTGTCGAGCTTGTTTATGATCTCCTGCGCCGCCATGGCGATCTTCTGGATCTGCTGCTGCGGGTACTGCTGGGCCGCCAGCTGGATGTAAACCGAGAGGGCCTCCTCAATCAGCCCCTTCTCTTCAACTGTTAACGACATCGTCATTCTCCTTGTATTATCAATAAAATCATACAGTTAATATCAATTTACTAAAAACAGCGCGACAGAACCGCTGTCTGCACGATAGATGATTATATCTATAAAAATCAACAACTTAAGCATAATCGACCATATTAACTACATAAGGGTATCCCTACAACGTATCGCCAATAAAATCATGCACTTAACGCAATTTATCAAATCAGCCCCATTATGACATCCCTACAGCGTATCATCAATAAAATCATGCACTTAACGCAATTTACCAAATCAGCCCCATTATGATATCCCTACAGCGTATCACCAATAAAATCATGCACTTAACTCAATTTATCAAATCAACCCCATTATGATATCCCTACAACGTATCACCAATAAAATCATACACTTAACTGCAATTTATCAAATCAGCACGCCACAGTAATATTCATGCACAGTATCACCAACAAAATCATACACTTAATACCGGTTTCACACCGCGTTGACGATAAAGTAGCTCTTCTTACCCTTCTGAAACAGCAAGTACTTGCCGTTCAATAACATAGACGTATCGATAACCTGCGCCGGATCGTCTATCTTCAACTTATTGACAGATAATCCACCGGCCGTTATCATCCTCCGCGCCTCTCCCTTGGACGGGAACAGCTTACACTTTTCCGCAACCAAATCAATGACTTGCAGGCCGCCCGCCTCAATTTCCGACGCCGGAACCTGCCCCTGCGGGACCCCATCGAACACCATCAGGAAGTCCTCTTCCGACAACGACTTAAGCGTCTCCGTAGACCCCTTGCCGAACAGTATTTCCGAGGCATCTATCGCCTTTTGGCACTCTTCCGCCGAGTGTACGCGCGTCGTAACGTCTTTTGCCAGCGCGCGTTGCATCAATCTCTCGTGCGGCGCGGCGGCATGCTGCCTTTCCAGTTCGGATATCTCGTCTTTGCTCATTAACGTAAAGAACCGCAACAACTTAGGCGCGTCGTCATCCGTGCAGTTAAACCAATATTGATAAAACTTGTAAGGGCTTGTCATCTTAGGGTCTAACCACACGCTCTCCCCGCCCTCAGACTTCCCGAACTTCTTCCCGTCGGACCTCTTAAGCAGCGGGCACGTCATCCCGAAAGCCTCGCCGCCGCACTTGCGCCGTATCAATTCCGTACCGCTCGTAATGTTGCCCCACTGGTCAGACCCGCCGAGCTGCAGGACGCAGTTTTTATTTGTGTAGAGGTGGTAGTAGTCGAACGACTGGAGCAACTGGTAACTGAACTCGGTGAACGAGATCCCCTGATCCCAGCGCCCCTTCACCGAATCCTTGGCGACCATGTAGTTGACCGTCAGGTGCTTGCCGATATCACGCAAAAAGTCGAGCAGGGTAACATCGCCGGTCCAATCGTGATTATTGACCATCTCGGCTTTGTTGGGCGCATCGCAGAAGTCTAAAAACTTTTCCAACTGGCCGCGGATGGATTTGACGTTTTCGGCCACGGTGTCCATAGACAGCAAATTGCGCTCCGCCGACTTCCCGGACGGGTCGCCGATCATCCCCGTGGCCCCGCCGACCAGCGCGACGGGCTTATGGCCGCACCGCTGCAGGTGCAAAAGCAGCATAATGGGGATCATGTGGCCGATATGGAGCGACCTCCCGGTCGGGTCGAACCCGATATACCCGGAAACCATCCCGGCCGCCATCCTCTCCTCAAGCCCCGGCGTGATGTCGTGGATCATCTCCCGCCAGCGCAGCTCTTCCATAAAATTCATAGCGTTACCCCTGTACAGACAGTGTGGAGTTTGAAGTGTGGAGTTTGGACTCTGATTTTGACGTTAACTCCACACTCCAAACCCCAAACTCCACACTAAATATACATTCCGGCACGGCCAAAACCCGTCAATAAGCAAAAAAAGCGTTCTGGATGTGGTCCACCTTGCCCCGCCAGACCCCTATCACGTCCATCCGGCAGGCCCGGTTGGCGATCTTCCGCTCGTACATGTAGCGCTTGGCCATGTAGGCGATCGTCTTCTGCTTCGCCGGCGTAACCTTGTAGAGCGGGTTCCCGCAGGCGCCGCTTGTCGCGGCCTTCACCTCCACGAACACCAGCGTCCCGTCCGGCGCCGCGGCCACGATGTCGAGCTCCCCCCGCTTGCAGCGGTAGTTCCGCGCCTCCACCGTGTACCCCAGCCCAAGGAGGTGCTCAACCGCCAAATCCTCCCCAATTTTGCCCTTTTCATGCGTATTCATGCGCCCTCCCAGGTATAATATATGGATGATAGCTAATTTTCCGTAAAAAATCAAGATTTAGATTGATTTTGTTTTCCCGACATCCCATAATTATATTATTAGCAGCAACAACTAACCCTAACCTAAACCAACTCTTAGGAAAAGAAGAGACGGCGGTGCTATGAAATTCGAAGAAAAGTTTGAAAAACCACTGGCAATCCTCAAAGCGCAGCTCCAGACCAAGGAAGACGAGCTTAGCGCCGAAGCCAAGGAAGAGGCCAAAACCCAGAAAAAACAGGCTGTGGCCGAAATCGCCGGCTCTTTTTGGGGCTGGCTCTGCGACAGCCTCGGTGAAATCATCCTCGAGAACGGCGACACCGCCAAGTTCCTCGATGAGAACGCCGACATGATCGACCTCGGCCTCCTGAATGATTTCGTAAACATCGGGGAGATGAAGTCCGCCATCATGGACACCGACATCTCACAGTGCTGCATAAACGTGCGCACCCTGTCGCAGTGGATAAAAGTCGAACTGCGCAGAGCCAGAGGGGGCGACGATTTCGAAAAACTCTCGCAAAAAAACAAACTCGAACTGGAAGAGCTCGACAAACTCAACAAGGAGATCGCCGAGCAACAGGCCTTCCGCCGCTCCAAAATCGAGCCCATGTACATGAAGCCCGAAGACTGCGCCAAGCAGATCGCCCAGCTCGAGGCCACCGAAAAACAGCTGCTCGACAGCGTCCGCAAGAATAAGGAGATCTCCAAAGGCGCCTTCCTCTCCGTGGAGCAGAAACGCGAGAACATGAAGCAGAAGCAGGACCTCCAGCTCAAGCTCGAAACCGCCAACAAGTTCGTAGCCGGGCTGCCCAGCCAGGAGGGCGCGGTCGAGATGAAGAAACTGACCAAGCAGATGCACGAAGAGCTCTTCATAAAACTCGTAGACATGGAGGCCGTGGCAAAGAAAACGGGCGAGGAACTCGACGCGCTGCAGAAAAAGGCCGACGCGATGCCGGCCAGCGAGGTCGAGGGCAAGGTTTCCGACGCTATCAACAACATCCGCGACATGGTGCGCCTCACGGCCAAACGCTTGGGCATCGAACCGTTCCCGCTGTTCATGCCAAGCGACAAGAAACTGCCGATGAGCGAACTCCAGAAAAACATAAACCGGATAACGGAGTTCGACCCGCGCCTGTTCAAGAACGACAGGGTGCCCGTCGTCGGACGCCCGTTTGTGCTGATCGTGCCCGCAACCGGCAACGCGGTATTCGACTACCAGACCAACAGTATCATAATGCCCACAATCGCCCCCGGCGGCAACTATATGGCCTCCATCTCAAGGGGCATGGTAGAGTACCGCTTAGACGCCGACGAAGAGAAAGTGCTCCTCACGTCGTACAACGGCGCGTCGCCCGACCTGAAAAAGCTGCGTTCGCTCTTCGACCTGAAAGCCTCGCTCACCAAAGACTATATCACCTGGATGACGAAAGAGTACAACGGCACGCGCATCATGCCCAAGGAGAACCTGAAATGGTTCCAGCAGGAGATCGGGCCCAACAAAAACGAAATCTTCATCCCGCTCCAGTATCAGGGCTACACGATGACGTCTAAGGAGTTCAACAAACTCTTCGACGAGGTTTCCGAGCGGATCAAGGAGGCGGAAGAGAAAGAGGTTGACCCTACCCCCGAAGATATGTGGGTCGGGAGCTTGCTGTTTTACGATATGGGCAAGCCCGAAAAAGCGCTGCCGCTCATAGAAAAGTATGTTAAGGCAAAGCCGAACCACCTGATGGCGTGGTATAATTTGGGGCATATATCCATGAAGCAGATGAATAAGGCTCAGGCTAAGATGGCGTTTGATACGTTTTGTAAGATGGATACGTCGAGTTGGTGGTCTAAGGCGGTTAGGGATATTATGAGGGGGTTGGCGTAGAAGAAGAAAGTCAAAGTCAAAATCAAATAAGGGGGGAAGTCTCCCCCTCGCTCCAAAGAAAATGGGTTAACGGCAAAAAGACGCCGTTAACCCATTTTCTTTTCCGCTGCCCCCTCTGCGGGGACACCCCGCAACGCCCCGATATTATAGCCCCCCTCTTTTCAATGTTCTCCCCCATGAAGAGGGGGAGAACACTTTTTAAAACCGGTACGTCAAAGGCAACGTCAAAACATAGTAAAACCGGTAGGTCAACGGTCGCCCCTTGGGGGCTTAAAATCGGTACGTCAAAGGCTAAAGATTATACCAATGTTGGTATGTCTAAGAATACTGAGTCTATGCCGAATTTTTTGTTTAGGAATTCGCCTACGGCGCGGACGCCGGGGATTTCTGTGTGGTAGTGGCCGCCGTAGATTATGTTTATGTTGCCCTCTAAGGCGGCGTGGTGGTTTTCGTGGATGGGCTCGCCGGTTATGAAGAGGCCTATTTTCTTTTCTATGGCCTCGGGGAGGGCGGCTGTGCCTCGGCCTGATACTACCGCCGCGCGCCTTATTTTTTGCGGGCCGAAGGGTAAGGCCGAGGTGGGGCCGTTGAAGGCCTTTTTTACCTTGTCCGACATGGACTTAATGGTCTCAGGCTTCGTCAGATCCCCTTCAAACCCGATGTGCGAGCCCTTGTAGACTCCGAAGGGCTGTATGTTCTTCAGGCCCAATGCTTTAGCTATCAGGGCGTTGTTGCCGAGGGTGGGGTGCATGTCGAGCGGCAGGTGCGAGGCGTAGAGGCTGATATTATTCTTTATCAGGAACTCAATGTGCTTGTGTATTACGCCTGTAACACTCTTTATCCCGTCCCATATTATCCCGTGGTGCACGATCACCATCTGGCACCCTTTCTCAGCGGCCAGCTTGTACGCCGCAAGAGACGCGTCCACCGCGAACCCAACCCTCGTAACCTCCGCCGCGCCCTCAACCTGCAGGCCGTTCACCGAGCTGTCGGGTATCTCGGATGTACGCAGCGTCTTATCCAACAATTCAACAATGGCATCCCTCGATACCCTGGCCGCCGGCGCCTTGATTCTGGTCAGGACAGTTTTACGAATAGGCATATCACCATTCTCCTTTGTTATAATGGGTGAAGGGGTCGTATATGTCAAATATAATAATTTGCGGTACGGCCGCGGTTATTTTGTGATGACAACAATCTTCCGCTCCCCAATCTCCGGCGTGCCGGCGTCGAAAATATCAATGCCGTCCTCCCCGAATACCCGCACGTCATCCAAGATTTTGCTCTTGTAAAGGACGATCTTGCCGCCCGCCTTAAGCCGCCCCAGCAATACCGGCTTATACGCCGGCTCGATCTTCACCGACCGCGATACGAT
>WQRV01000148.1 GCA_009786575.1 Chitinispirillia bacterium
ATAATATATATTAGATAAAATACCCACGGCGCCCGCCGGGATTCTACCTTCGGGCTCTCGTCGTACAAGGTTGGGCCCTCGCAGTACACAACAAAAATTCCAGTATTACCGGATTAATGCCGCAAAAAGGCCGTCCCCGCTGTATCGCCGGGCGTCCTTGCGGCAACCATTAAACCATTTATAAATGAAAGGACACTCACAATGTCTGACAAAACCAATGCCCGGGACGAATTCCCGGCACAACTATTCCAAGACGGCCTGCCGGAGATCATCCCGGCCAAGTACGACATCGTCTTCAAAAAAGTCTTCTTAGAGCACTTGTACCTGCTCGAGTACCTGCTAAAATGCGTACTCGACCTCCCCGACGAGGAGTACGAAGAGCTTACCGTCTCCTGTTCCGAGGTCCTCCCGGAGAAGCGCGGCGGGAAGAAAGGGGTTCTTGACATCAAGGTCGTCACGAAGTCAGGGATGGTCATCGATATAGAAATTCAGCGCGGGGATGTTGCGCAAATGCGTGAGCGGATAGTATTTTATATTTCAAGCCTGATTAAGGACCAACTGCTCTCCGGCGACGGGTATGACGAGATCAGGCGGGTGATAGGGATGGTAATCACCGAGCGCGGGCTGATACCGGAAGACGCGGAGTACCACCACCGGTTCACGCTCTACGACTTGAAGTCCGGCATAGCGCTGACGGACCTGATCGAGGTTCACACGCTGGAATTAGCCAAATTGCCGAAGGAAAACGACGGCAGCGGCCTGTGGCGCTGCCTTAAACTGTTAAATGCCGAAACCCGAGAGGAGCTGGATATGATAGCGGAAATGAGCCCCGAGCTGAAAAAAGCCGCCGGCATAATGAAGGCGTACTCCGAACTGGACCCGAAGACCCGCCGTGAGTACGAACTGCTCATGCTGGCGGAGATGGACGACAGGGTGAGGCTGAGGGCTGCGAAGAAGGAGGGCAGGGCCGAAGGGATGGCCGAAGCCGCCAGGGCGATGAAGGCCAAAGGCCTCGACCCCGCCACCATAGCCGAAATCACCGGATTAACCCCAGACGACATCCGCCGGTTGTAAGGTAAATTGGGAATTTTGCGTTGAAAATTGGGGGTTGCCGGTGTGATGGATATACGGTCTTGTATGGGCGTTGTGTGCAACGCCCATTCGGTTGGATGCGTGCCAAATGTAAATTTATCCGGCACGTCCACCGGAAACAAAACGGTTTTGTAGGGGCGATCGTCCCCGATCGCCCGTGCCGGAATTGCGATATTGCGTTTGATTTGACGTATACCGCAATCCCATCGTAGGGGGGATTGTTGGTGTATTGTGCGGGATATTGTAATCCATGCGTTGGCGGGCGACCGGGGACGGTCGCCCCTACAGGTGTATATTAAACAACAAGCGTAAATGTCCATCAACACACCGATAAATTATCATTTACACATGTGTTCCAAACATCCGTGCTTTCACCACTATTCCACCCCAACCAGAGCAACCTGCTCAAAATGATACAGGGCATCGTTGATCTCAATAATATCGTACCGGCGGTTAGTGATGAAGTACTCGATGATAACATCAAACAACATACTCCGCGACAGCGAATATCCGGCCCGGCCAAGCAGCGCACGCGTCTCGTCAAGCGTCAGCTTCAGGGCTACCGCGAGGGCCAGTACCGTTCTTTTGGCCGGCGAATACCCCTCGTTGCTGCGGATTTTGGAAAAATGACGCCTATCTATCCCCGCCCGCTTGTAAACCTCCGCGTCCCCGTAGCCCCTGTCCTGTATCAGCTTCAAGAGCGCCACCGAAAAAGTATCCTCTAACCGCCCCGCGCAATCCACAAGCCCCGGCGGCGGCTCCGCTACCTCCAAACCAACCCCGGCGTTATTAATATTGTACTGATGATAATCACGCTCAACAACATAATGCGCGTCAACAAACCCCCGCAAATCACCGAGTACCTTCTCCCGGATCACCCGGTCAATATCGTCAATATTCAGAGTCCTTTAAACGGCGTTTTTATCTCAGATATAATGTTTAAACAATAAATATAATATATTTTTACAGCTGTCTTATCAAACTTTCCGGTAATCGTCATTATCTGCATATAAAACATGTTTTTATATGCAGGTACGCCCGGTGCCTGCGCTTATACCCCCCACGCTTAACTACACGTCCCGGTGCGGCGCCGGGGCAAGTTACTTGTAGGCGAACCGTCCCGGCACCTCGACCAGCGCGGACCCTTCCGGCCGCATTCTTTCATTAATGGCCTCGTCTGTTACCGTGACCCAGAACGTGAACTTTGTGATATTTTTATCCGTTGGCGGCATTATTGACCACTGTCCGCCCATTACGCTCCCGAAGTCCATGAATTTTGAGTGGTGTACGCCGGCTGTTTCCCGCGGGTCGAGGGCGAACTGCCAGTATGCGTAGTGTTTTTCCGCCATGCGGGTGCCGAACATGGTGGTTGTGTAGTCGAGGCGGCTTTGCGAGGCCGCTTCGATGAAGTAGCTGTATCCGGGTTCTATCAGTATCACCGGATCATCCGAGTTGTCGATTCGCGTAACGCTTTCCGCCGTCCCCGTCTCGCTGTTGAAGACGATGGCGTCGCCCTTGACCTTGTAGACGAGTATGCTGTCTACCGCCGGGTTGCGGTTTATGGGCGTTGCCGCGAGGCCCCGCGAGTGGAGGCGGCGGTTGTAGCGTATGGAGTGCGAACTTCTTATTGTGTGCGGCAGGCGGCCCGGCCCGCGCATTTTCGCCGTTACGCGTATAGGGACGGTGAAGAGCTGCAGTATCACCGGGTTTGTGATTACCGCCGCTTCGATCTGCGCTATTATTTCGTTTTTGCTCAATGACCGCATCGTGTCCGGGATGTAGTTGAGGACCGACGGCGGGAACATCTCCGTCCACACATCGGGGATTGACGGGGATTTCCGCACGATATCTTCGGGGATGGGTATGCGGAACGCGGCGGTCTGCGTGTTTGGCGAGAATGACGTGTCGATACGCCGCGCAGCCTGTAAAAGCGGGACAGAGTCTACGATTGTTTCTTCCCCGAATATGTCGGTGATCACGTTAAACGATATCCACCAGTCTATGCAGCTGTCGAGGTCTACCTTTTTGCCGGCGAACACGGCCATGAGGGTTATGGTGTCGCCGGGCGAGGCGTCGGCGGGCAGGTACATGAAGTCTAAGAGGCGGAATTCGCTCTCGTCAATACGTTCGTACGATGTGCTGAAGTCGTCGCATCCGGCGAGCGCCGCGAGCGCGGCGGCGGTAATCAGGCGCAAAATTTTATTCATACACAAACCGCCCTGTCATCTCCACCAGCGCAGACCCTTCCGGCCTCAGCCTCTCGTTCATAACGTCTTCCCGCACCGTCAGCCATATCGTAAACTTGCTGATTCTTTTATCGGCGGGCGGCGTAAGTACCTGCGTAGGTCCTATCTCCATGAGGCCGCCGATGTCCATGAACTTCGAGTGGCGTATGCCGGCGGTTTCTTCCGGATCGTGAGCGTACTGCCAGTTGTAGGTGTAGTACTCCCAAAGCAAGTTCCCGTCCATCGATATGATGAAGTCGCGGCTTGAGGAGACGAACGCGTCTACGAAGTACGTAAAACCGTCTTCCACCACTATTACCGAGTCCCGCCCCTCCCACCCGTCGCCGTCGTACCGTACGTACCGTGATCCGGGGTTGATGTAGAGCTGGTAGACAGCCTCTACCTTATCGTAGTCATACCACGGGTCGAACGCCGTACGGTTTTTGCCGGATACCTTGTAGACTGAGACGACGATTATCTCATCCGGATTGCTGTTGATGGGGACGCGGTAGCCCATAGATGAGAGGCGGCGGTTGTAGCGTATGGAGTGCGAGCTGACTATTGTGTGCGGGCGCTGCCCCTCCTCGCGGATCTTTGCGGTTATGCGTATAGGCACGGTAAAGAGCTGCAGCAGCCGCGCATTCACGAGCTGCCCGTCTTCGATCAGGGATATCATATCGTTTTTGCTCAATGAGCGCGCCTGTTCCGGAATGAAGCTCAGGACCGACGGCGGGAATATGTCTGTCCACCGGTCTGGGATAGACGCCGACTTGCGCACGATGTCTTTGGGGATGGGTATGCGCCACGCCACGGTCTGCGTGTTCGGCGAGAACGATGTATCAACGCGCCACGCGGCATTTTCGAGCCGCACCGAGTCTACTACGGTTGTGCCCCCGAAGATGTCGGTGATGACGTTGAACGATATCCACCAGTCTATGTAGCTGTCGAGGTCTACCTTTTTGCCGGCGAACACGGCCATGAGGGTTATAGTGTCGCCGGGCGACGCGTCGGCGGGCAGGTACAAGAAGTCTAAGAGGCGGAATTCGCTGCCGTCAATCCGCTCGTACGACGTGGTAAACTCATCACATCCGGCAAGCGTCAATATTGCCGCGGCGATAATGAATTGCAAGGTCCGTTTCATGGTCAGAACTCCACCCTGACCCCGGTAGACAGCATCGGTATCATGCCGATTTTCTGGCTCTCGGTGTAATTGTAGTTCCAGAGCGTGAACTCCGGGCTTCTGTAGAGCGGCCACAGCAGGTTTTGCAGGTCTATGTAGAAGGTCAGCTTGAACTTCTCCTCTTCGATCGTTTTGTCTAACCGCATATCGAGCTGGAAGAACGGGTCGAAGCGCGTTGAGTTGCGTTCGCCGTACACCGGGCGGATGTTCTTCCCGTTTTCGTTCTCTACCGTGCCAACAATCGGCGATGTGGGTTTGCCGCTTACGAAGCGCGTTCTGACGCCCAGGTCCCAGTCGTCTTTGAGTTTCCAGCTGCCGAGGAGCTGCAGGTGGTGCGGCTCGTCGCGGCTTGAGAGTATCCACTTATCGTCGAGCTTGCTCCACGTTTCGCTGCGCGACAGGGTGTACGAGACCCAGCCGAAGAATTTTTCGCCCCGGCTGTGCCGCAGCATGAGTTCGAGGCCGTATGTTCTGTCGCGCCCGTCGCTGAACCAGCGCCTTTGGATTTCGAGCAGCGGGTCGTGGTCGATGCTGCCGTCGTAGCTTCGCGGCACGTGGTGCATCCTGTTGTAGTACGTTTGCGCGTCGAGGTTTAAGAGTTCGCTTATCTGCCATTCGTAGCCGGCTACGTACTGCCGCGCCTTGGTAGACGGCAGGTCGGGCTCGCCCCACAGTTCGTGCGTTACCATGCCCATAGGCTCGGGCGTTTTGCTGTAGGTGCCGGCCGCACCCTTTAGCGTATGCCCGTCCGTCAACTCGTAACGCCCGCTCAGGCGAAACGCGGGGATATTCGCGTTTTCCGCAATAAGCTCCGGGTAGTGGTCTATGCGCACGCTCGGCATCAGCAGCAAATTTTCAACCGGTTTCCATTCGGCGATCGCGTAACCGCCCGCGATACCGAAGCTGCCGTTTATAGTGTCGCGCACGATCATGTTCTGGCCGGTCGTGATCGTCATGCGCATGGCAGTACTCATCATCTCTATGTCGGCGCCGAGGTTCACCGCCAGCGCGCCGCTGTGCTTGTAGGTAAGCTGGCTGCGCAGATGGGCCATGTAGTTGTCCGACACGCTCGTAGCGTACCCGAAGAGCGCCATGCGCTGCGCGGCCCATGTGCCGGAGAGGCGCAGCGTGTTGCTCCACCGCTCGCTCAGGCGGCTGTCGAGGCCGGTTATCAGGGAGTGGAAAGTGACCATCATGTTCATCTCGTTGATTGCGGCGCCCACCTCGTCGGTGCCCAGCGCGACGTCTGGGATGAACACGCCCACGCTGTCGCGGCTGCCGATAAGCGAGAAGGTGAGGCGGTGGCTGCCGCTTAGCACGACGTCCGTACGCGCCAGGTAGTCCCAGTAGTACGGCGCCATCGTCACCGGCATGTTATCCGGCGCGAAGTATTTGAAGTAGAGGTCCAAAAGGTCGCCCGTGAACCCCCTGCGCCCGGATACCATAAACGATACGCGCTCGCTAATGGGCCCCTCTATGAACGCCGACCCGTCGAGCATGCTGAGGTCGGCGTAGCCCTGGATGCGGCCGGTCTTAGGCTGCCGCGGGCGCATCTCTATGACCCCGCCCACCGCCCCGCCGTAGCGCGCGGAAAAGCCGCCGGGATAAAAATCTACCCCCTCAAGCGCGTCGGACGGATAGATGGAGTTGGACCCGGCCACGTGGTAGAGCAAGGGGACGCTAAGCCCGTCGATAAAATAACGCGAAGCCCATCCCGGCGCACCCCGCACCGCAACGTCGTTACCGCCGAAACGCGGACGCGCGACGCCAGGCATGGCCTGAACTGCCCGCGCCGCATCGTTGCCCATACCGGGCAAACGCCGGACCTCGGAGATGGTGATCCGGTGGCGGGCTACCTCCTTGACCTCCTCCCGCCCGTAAACCGTCATCTCGAACGAATCGTCCATATTAATAGCGCCGTCGTCATCCGTACCGGGATGGATGGCGGCAGTGTTGATATCCGTACTGCCCGCATTGGCTGTATCTATACCGGCAGAGTCTTCATTGACAGACGCTATTTTCGGTTTCGGGGGAATAAATTCGTACTCGTACTGCAGCATCACCGCCACCGCCTCGCCGCCGGCCTCGGCGGGCGAAAATTTGAATTGACGGACGGCATTCAGCGCCAGGGAATCCAATAACGGATGCAAGGGCCTGACAATATACGCGCTATCGACCACTCCGGTCTCGCTGACGATCAGTTCCAGGAGCACGGATCCGGCGATGCCCTCACCGGTCAACTCCTCAGGGTAGGGCGCGTCCACGAACCCGGCGACCGACGGCATCTTATCGATGGCGCCGTCGTCCTCCACGACCTCTATATCGATTCCGTCGTCAAGCTCGATGATATCATCATCCTGCCCAAACGCCGCAATCGCCAATACCGCTATGCCGGCGGCCAAAATTTTTATCTTCATGCCTATTAAACACCCGATCTTTGTAATTCTGTCACACAAATTGCCGTTTGCCCTATACATTAACATTACCGGTATTGCACAAAAAACGCCTGTAGGGGCGACCGTCCCCGGTCGCCCGCAACGCATGAATTACAATATCACGCAAAATACACCAACAATCCAACGTAGGGGCGTTGCGTGCAACGCC
>WQRV01000149.1 GCA_009786575.1 Chitinispirillia bacterium
GCCCCTACAAAACCGTTTTGTTTTTATCATCCATTATAACAATAAATTGGCATTTGGCGCGCATCCAACCGAAGGGGCGTTGCACGCAACGCCCCTACAAAACCGTATACCCATCACACCGCTAAACCCCAATGTTACCTCAGACGATCTCCCGTAACACCCCCACAATATTACCCGTACCGACCAACTCCTCCTTGCCGTCCGACAGGTTCTTCAGTCTGGCCTGGCCGTTCCGTCCCTCGTTACCGCCTATGAAAAGGGCGTATTTCGCGCCGGCGTTGTCGGCCAGTTTTAGCTGTTTGCCTACGTTCAGGCCGCTTTTCAGGGGGAACTCGCAGGATATTCCGGCGGATCTTAATTGCTGTCCTGTTTGTATGATTGGTGCGCCGGGGTCAAGCGATATCAGGAAAACGTCGCTGCGTGGGGGCGGGGGAGGTAGCAGGTTTTTTGATTTTAGCAGCTCGCCCAATACCACGTCGCCGGCGGCAAACCCTACTGCCGGGGTGGGCGGGCCGCCGTAGAGGCCAACCAGATTGTCGTACCGTCCGCCACCCGCTATTGCGCGCAGGCTGCCCCGCACGTCGAAGAGTTCGAAGACGGTCCCCGTATAATAAGCAAGCCCCCTTACGATACCGATATCAAACACGGCATAGTCTTTCAGCCCATAAGAATCAATTAGCCCGAATAGCCTTTTGAGTTGGTCCAGGGACGCTATTTGGGTGGATGGTGATCCTAATGAATCAGCGAATTTTTCGATCTCATCAAGACTTTTACAGTTAAACAAATCATTTATCTTAGCCCTGGTATCTCCTGTACTGACAATACTTTCCAGTTCACGGGAAAAATCATCCCCCGGCAATTTGCCCTTCTTGTCCAAAAGTGCGTAAAGCGCCTTGAGGCTGCCCCTCTCAACGCCGCAAAGCAGGAACAGTTCCTCAAGCAGAGTCCGGCTCGACACCCGCGCCTTGAAGTCGGTATCGTCAAACCCGAATGCCCGCATCATATCGATGGCCGCCGCTATAAGCTCCGCGTCCGCGCTTACGTCTTCGACCCCCAGTATGTCCATGTTAAGCTGTATAAACTCCCGCAGCCGCCCCTTCTGCATCCGCTCATAGCGGAATAATCTGCATATAGAGTACCACCGGACGGGCCGTTTGAGGTTTGTCCCCCTGGCTGCCGCCATCCTGGCGAGCGTGGGGGTCAGTTCCGGCCGCAGGGCGATCATACGCCCCCCTTTGTCCTCAAACGAATACAGCTGTTTCTCGATCTCGTCCCCGGACTTCTGGGTATACAGGTCCAGATGCTCGAACATAGGCCCTTCGTACTGTTCAAAGCCGTACAGGCGGCATGATTTGTGCCACTTGTCAAAGATAAACTGCTGGAAAGCCATATCCTCGGGATAGAAGTCCCGCGTGCCCTTGGGCCCCTGTATAGACATTTTTACGCTCCTTGTGCGCCTTGCCTTTAAAAATCCTTGAGAATAATATACATCGCGCCGCTGCTTTCCGGTAACAAAAAGCGTCCGAATTACGCCTAATTAAATATCCTTGCCCGCCAAAACGAATTTTCTCTGAATAATATTTTTGTACTTACGGCTGGAAAATACGTATATTGATATTATGGAGGAATGCGGATGAGCAATACATTAGACGTTTTGGAGACCCGCAAGGTGCGCCCAACGCTTGGATTTTTCGTTTCTGAGCTCGAGAATGCCTACGCGCAGACGCTCGTCCGCGGCATAACCGACGCCGCCGCGAAGGCCGATGCCAACGTGATTATCTTCCCCGGCAAGTCGCCGAAGGTGCCCTACGATTACCGGTACCAGTACAACTCCATCTATAAGCTGGCCTCCAAGAACAACATAGACGCCCTGATCCTGGCCACCGGGACGATGGTGAATTTCCTGAGCGATGCGGAGTTTAAGGAGTTCTACGGCCGCTACAGCGATATTCCGCTCGTCAGCATATCCATACGTCTCGACGGTGTTTCGAGTGTTTTGATTGATAACAAGATCGGCCTGCGGTCGGTCCTCGAGCACCTTGTGGGCGAGCACAAGTTCGAGAAGATAGCGTTTATAGGCGGGCCGGAGAGCAATACCGAGGCGCAGGAGCGTTTTTCGGTTTACAAGGAGGTTTTGGCTGCGCACGGGCTCCCGTTTGACCCGGACCTTGTAACCGTGGGCGACTTTACCAAGTACTCTGGCGTGCGCGCTGTCGAGGAGTTTTTGGACGACAGGAAGGTGACGTTTCGGGCCCTGGCCGCGGCCAACGACGAGATGGCCCTGAGCGCAATGGAGGATCTGCAGCGCCGCGGGTACCGGATCCCGGAGGATATCGCCATAGTGGGCTTCGACAATGTTGATAGCGCCCACTACTCCTCGCCCACGCTTACTACCGTCGCGCAGCCTATCTACGAGCAGGCCTATATGGCTGTTGAGCTCGCCCTACGCCTGATAGACGGGCACGAGACGCACGATGTCTCGCTGCCTACCAGCATGGTTCTGCGCGAGAGCTGCGGCTGTTTTTCGCGCGCAGCCTCCTCGGTGGCGGGGAACGAGGGCACGGCGGAGGCGTTGCCGACCGACGCCGATACGGCGCGGTTAGAGGCTATATTGCGTAACGTCGCGGCAAGCGCATCCAGCGGGGGGCTCGACGCTGCCGGGAGCCTGGACCTGCTCAAGCAGATAGCCGCGGTGGCCGCGGCCGTAGTGAACGACCGGGAGGAGAAGTTCCGCGCCTGGCAGAACACCATTACGAATTTCAGGGCCAGCGCCGGTCTGCCGGCGCTCGAGAGGGCCGCCGCGTCGCGCCTCGAAGACTTCTACCACAGGGCGCGCATGCTCCTGTTAGAAATCTACTTCAAGAGCGACTCCAAGCGCTGGGGCGTGCACCACAACGACATCGTGGGCCTGCGCGACGTGCTGAACCTGCTCATTAGCGACGTAAACAACTCGCGGGGCGCGCTCCGCACCATCATCCCCAACCTGCGGGAGATGGGGATGTCCTGCTTCTACGTCTTCCTCCACGAGGCGGTCGAGAAGCACGAGATCGACACCGACTGGAACTTCACGAAGAAGGTCACTTTCGCGGTAGCCGACGACGACCTGCCCGGCAGCTCGGAGCTCAGCGGGATGAGCATACCCGTAACGTCGCTCCTCGACCGGAACCTCTACTCCAAGGAGAGGCGTTACACCTTTGTGGTCTCGGCGCTCTTCAACATGAACGAGCACATAGGCTTCGTGGTCTGCGAGCCCAGTTTCAACGATATATACCTCTTCGAGTCGCTCGTGGTCGAGATAAGCTGCTCGCTTAAGCTCATGAACCTGATACAGTCGCGCCAGAGCATCGAGCGGAAGCTGCAGGACGCGCTGGAGCAGCTGGCGGCGCACAACGAGGAACTGTCGAGCATCTCCCAGACCGACGAGCTCACGAAACTCTTAAACCGCCGCGGCTTCTTCGACAACGCCCGCCACATGCTCGGAATGTCGAGGCGCCTCAAAAAAGACGGGATACTCTTCTTCGCCGACCTCGACGGGCTAAAGGGCATAAACGACAACTACAGCCACGAGGAGGGCGACAACGCCATAAACGCCGTAGCGGCGGCCCTGCGCAAGGCTTTCCGCGACGCCGACGTGCTGGCCAGGCTCGGCGGCGACGAGTTCACGGTCTTTACGCTCAACACCAACCCCGGCATGCTCGAAAAGTTCAGGGAGCGCATCGACAGCTACATTGACGATCACAACAAGAAATCGGGGAAGGGGTACACGGTCTCGGTGAGCATAGGGGCGGTTCCCTTTAAACATACCGACGTGGTAGATATTGAGACGCTTATGAACAAGGCGGATGCCCTGATGTACCAGCTGAAAAAGGAGAAGAAGGCGAGGCTGGCTGCCGGGAACGGCTGAATTTGGGGATGTTGGATGATGGAAATAATCGTTGCATCGCGGGTGTTACATAATATATATTTATGTATATTAGGATGTTTTGTCTATTCACTAACGCATATTTGTACCGTAAACCGTATGGGGATTTGTTATGGCTGACAAGAAAAATATCAACGAGCTTATAGCGCTTATTGAGCGTAACAAGATCGCCACCGGCCAAAATTGGAGCGCCAAGGTGGCCGATGGGAACATCCACGAGGAGAAGGAGGAGGAAGCAGAAGAAGAAGTGGATGAGGTTGAGGACTACTCCGATACGAACCTCATTATTTTCGCCGCCGAAGGCCCGTTCACGCAGTCGCTGCTTCCGATGCTCGACCAGCAGGATGAGATATATTACGTTGTGACCGATGAACCGGACAAGGTTATCGACATAACCAGCAGCAACCCGCGCATACGGTTCGTTATGCTCGATATGGACAGGCCGACCAACCCGGCCAACTGTGTCAATGTCTTCATGGAGCTCAAGATGCTGAATCCGGGCATGCAAGTGTTCTACTGCACGAAAAACCCCATGACCGTGGAGGCGCGCAACATCCAGAACAAGGGCGCCAAGCTGATACAGAAGCCCGTCCTCCGCAAGACTTTGGACCAGTTTGTGCAGGAAAATTTTAAAACATAGGCGTTAACCCGTATAACCGGCGGTATGATTGCAGTACCGCCGCCGGATAGCGCGGGGTGTTGGCCCGATGTTGCATCTTTACCTTAACAGGAAGCCTCAAGTCCATGAAATCACTGCAGTTACAACAAACGGGCCGCACGTGTGCGCCTGTTGCCGTTTTTGTATTATCATTAGCGCTGGCGCTTACCGCCCTTGCCTTGTGCTCCTGCGGTAAGCAGGCCAAGGAGCAGGATCCCGTTGTCATGGTTATCAACGGCGAGAAGGTTACCAACCGGCAGATAAGCGAAGGGGTTGATGTCCTCCGCAGCCCGGAGATGAACCCGTCTCCCGAGTTGATCCTGGGCGGCGACGAGGCGCTGCGGCGCGAGGCGGCCCGCGTGATGTCTGGCAATATTCTCATGCTCTCCGAGGTCAGGGCGAGGGGGTGGCAGGCCGACACGGCGGTTGTCAATATCATGGCTTCCCGCTTCATATCGCAGTTTCCGAGCCGTGAGGATTTTGAGGCGCAGCTCGCCGCGATCGGGGAGAGCGAAGCCTCCATACGCAAGGGCATGGCCGAGGAGATTCTCTTGGACTCCCTCATACGCACGGTGAGCGCCGGCGCGCCCCCGGTGGACTCGGCTGCCATCCGCTCGCGCTACGAGGCGAACAAAGGCCGTTACGTTGTCCCTGCAAGGGTCCGGGCGAGCCAGATCGTCTTCGCCCTGCAGCCCACCGCCAGCGACTCCTTGGTGCGGGAGGTGATGCTGCGGGCCAACGAGGTGCGGGCGAAAGCCCTTGCAGGCGAGGATTTCGAAAAACTGGCCGCGGCCTACTCGTCGCTGCCTAAGGACAGCGACATGGGGTGGTTCGCTCAGGGTGAGCTCGTCCCCGACCTCGAGCGCACGCTCTTCGCCATGAAGGCCGGCGAGGTCAGCGCCCCGGTGCCGAGCGGCAGAGGCATCCATATCTTCAAGAAAACCGGCGAGGAGGAGCCGCGCCCGATGTCGTTTGAGGAAGCGCGCGCAGGCATATCGGCGTCGCTTGAAATAAACGGGCAGGCGGAGATTGCGCGCAGATACATAGACAGCCTGACATTGGCTGCCAGTATAGAATTTTTCGACCCAGCGCTGGACTTCAGGGCAGGCATGAAACGTGCGGAGACGAAAAGCGCAACGGCCGCGCAGGCCGCCGGGGATACGCCTGATATCGCCGGTACCCGGTAAAGAACTGCTACGAGTGCATCATGTCGCGCATCACCAGCGCGATGAGTTCGGCTGACTTGTCGCTGAGTTCCGACGCGCGCTTCGGAGGCAGGCTGGTCGGTTGCGGCGCGCTGCTCCTGCGGACATCGGAGAGTACCTGCGCAGCCTGCGGAGACAGAGCCGATATCTGCATTTTGCTGCCGCCGGCCTTGGCCTCCGCAGACGGAATGCCCGCCTGCAGCTTGCGAAGACGCTCTTCCCGTGCGGTTATGCCGTCAAAATTACTATCCATCTAAGTCACCCCCCGTTTATCGCTGTGTTAACGCATTATAAATGTTATTGATACCTTAAATAAATACGTACCGCCGCATTGTTTATTATCGGTACGGAACCGCCGTTCCGTTAGCGCATATACGCCGGGTATCAAACCGCCGTCAGACCCTGAACTCCCTGTCAACGATCTCCGATATGAACTTGTCGATTGATATCGGGTAGTACCGCAAATCGGGGCTGAAGATCAATCCCGTACGCGTGTCCTCACGGCTCATCAGTGTGTCCTCCATCCGCTCAAGATACTCGCGCGGCGGCTCGTCGAAGTGCTGCAGGTTGAAATACTTGCTCTCCACCCTCATATTGCGGTTCATGCCGTTGGCGAACGAAAAGAGGCGCCCCTCAATGTCCTGCTCGAACGTGCCGGGGTCGAAAACGTCCCCGAAGGTCTCGGCCAGAGCGTCGGCCGAGATGATGAACTTTGGCGACACGCAGATCCGTCCCGTAACCTCCGTGGTGCGGAACCCTTCCTCCCGCGCCGGCGCAACCATGATGTACGGCAAATCGTGGTAGCCGGAAACGATGCCGCAAAGAGGTTTGCGGCGGATGTCGGTACGGTCGAAGACAGCCCGCGCGGAATCGTTCGATCGGTAATCGTTATTCATCATCATAGTATTACTGATAATATACAACGCAAAATTCCAAAATGAAAGAAAAAAATCATAATTATGAAAAATGACGGGTAGTTGATGTAATTAAATGGGAATTTAGCGTAACTAAAATCAAGGTCAAAAGACTATGGGATAATGTTTTGTCGTCTCATTGTGCCGGCGCCATCCCGTGATATAGGGGAAAAGAGGCGGCTTGCTGTGCCTGCGGGAGCATGCAAGCCTTTGCATTCACATCTCGGCCGCAGAAGCATCAGCACCAATGGAACTACTCGCCGCCCGGCATGAAAGAAGGTTGGCTTCTACGGTACGCGGGTAAGTCAAAACACC
>WQRV01000150.1 GCA_009786575.1 Chitinispirillia bacterium
TCCCACAGCACCATAAAGAGGAACGCCGAGGGGAAGATGATCATGGTGAACATGTGAAGGCCGATGCCGAGGAACCCGAGGAACGCGACCAGAACGAGCAGTTTGTCGCGGTCGGGCTTCTTGCTCTGCGCCCACAGCAGCATGAGCAGGGTGCAGACCGCAATGTTGAGCATGGAGATGTTGTAGACCGACATCTCGACCGCGCTGAACCAGAAAGTGTAGCCGAAGGCGGTAAAAAGCCCGCCCACGACGCCGCCCACGCTTAGAGCCACTTTCTTATATATGGTATCCGGCACACCTATGATGATCTTGCCGGCCTCGACGACCACTAAGTAGATTACGGCAGCGGTGACGGCGCTAAAGATCGCCACGGCGAAGTTCATCCGGTAGCCGATGTCCTCGAAGAAGCCGAAGAACATGCTCGCCACGCGCATCATAAGGACGAATAGGGGGTTGCCCGGCGGGTGGGGGATGCCCAGCGAGTGCCCGGCGGCGATGTACTCCCCGCAGTCCCAGAGGGCGACGGAGGGGGCCACGGTGGTCAGGTAGACCACTAAGGAGACCGCAAAAACGAACAGGGCGGAGAGTATATTGTAGCGCCGGCACTCCGGTCCTTGCGCCAAAGCCCCCCCCTTGACTACCTCATTTTGCACCTTAACAGCATTATTTTGCGCCAAAACAACATCCTTTAGCTCTGCCGGGACAGCCCGGCAAGTATGAAATTTTGCCCTAAAACCGCAATATCCGGCGATATGTGGTTAGCGGTAAATCGCGGAAAAACCGATACAAGGTTATAATATACATAATATCCGCAGCCGGAATCAATATTAATACCTCTTTATTTTAGCCTGCCCACAATACTATAATTGTAGGAGGGGAGAAAAGCTAACGCCCAACCGCAGGATTTGGAATAGCCTTTATGGGACAAAAGATAATAGTTTACGGCAATATGCCGGCCTGCGACGCCGCGATGGTGAGCTCGCTGGCCGGCCACTGGAACCTTGAGCTCGACACATCGCCGCAGAAGCACGGGGGCGGCCTGCCGGCCGGCGAAGAGCGCCCCGCCGGTGTCATTTCCTATCTGCCTTGCGCCCACGAGGCCATGTCGGAGGCGTTCGATAGCCGTTTTGTCGATTTTCTGGAGAACGTGCCGGCCTTCCAGCGCATAGAGGGCGGCGACATCCCCCACTTCGCGCGCGACCTCCCGCTCGCCGGCGCCTTCGAGTCGCCCATGGACGCGGTCACGGCGGCCGGCATCCTGCTCTCCATGAGCCGTAGCCGTGCCATAGCCGGGAAACGCGAGGCCCTCCTAAAGCAGCTGGCCTTCAACCGCGACCAGAAAGACCGCCTCGCCGCCGTCGGCATCGCCCTATGCTGCGAAAACGAGATCGGCGCGCTCCTCAAGCTCATACTCACCGTGAGCCGCGAGGCCGTCTGCGCCGACGCCGGGTGCATCTACACCCGCGACAGAATGGTTGACGACACCCTCTGCGACACACTGCACTTCAGGCTCTGCCAGAGCGACTCCTTCAAAGACGGCGCCGCCAGCCAGCCCGTCCTGAAAATAGGCACCGACACCCTGATAGGGTGCGCGGCGTACACCGGCCAGTTCCTCGAGGTAGACGACATGGACAGGATACAGCCCGCAGCCCCGTTCAAGAGGGACCAGAGCTTCATCTTCAACCCCGGGTACACGTGCAAGTCCGTGCTGACCATGCCGCTCAAAAACATAGAGGACGAGGTGGTGGGCGTGCTGCAGCTCCTGAACAAAAAGACCGACAAGTGGGCGATGCTCTCGTCGGCCGAAGACGTAAAGAGGTACACCATGCCGTTTACCACCGACGATATCGGCGCGGTACGGTTTTTGGCAAGATACGCGGCAGTATCGCTGGAACGGATAAGTTTGTACCGCGCGGATGACTGACCGCATCCCGGATGGGTGCACCGCCTGGAGAATATGAGACCCCGAAGATTTTCCGCGTCCCGATACGGGAGGCGCCCTTATCGGCGGGGTACAATCTTTTAATGGGGAGCCTTTATGGTAACATTTTTGGAGAATGTGCCGTTAGCCGGCAAGACAACGTACCGCATAGGGGGTCCCGCGCGGTATTACGCCGAACCGCAGGACGAAGACGAGGTGGCCGAGGCGTACCGTTTCGCGCAGGACCGTAAGCTGCCCGCGCTCATCCTCGGCAACGGGTCCAACATGCTGATAAGCGACATGGGCTTCGACGGCGTTGTCATCAACCTGTCCGCCAAACTTACCATGCTGGCCTGGAACGGGACGATGGCCTTCGCTTCCGGCGGGTATCCGCTCGACGATTTCATTGCGGCGGCGGCGGAGCGCGGGTACGCGGGGGTAGAGTGGCTGTCCGGGATCCCGGGGACGGTAGGAGGGGCCGTGGTGATGAACGCCGGAGCGTTTGACGCGGTCATATCCGACAAGCTCAACAGCGTGCGCGTAATGCGGGCCGGCACCCTTGAGATAGACACCGTTTACGCGCAGGACATCGCGTTCGGCTACAGGCGGAGCGCGATTCAGGGTACGGGCGACCTGGTACTCTCGGCGATATTCGAACTCAAGGACGACGACCCCGCCAGAGTAACGGCGACAAGGAATGATATACTGAACAAACGCGCCGAAAAACAGCCGTCCGAACCGAGCTGCGGCAGCGCCTTCAAACGCCCCCCCGGAAACTACGCCGGAACGCTCATACAGGCGTCCGGTCTCAAAGGTTTCAAAATCGGCGCCGTGGAGGTCTCCGAAAAACACGCAAACTTCTTCACCAACACCGGCGGCGCTACGGCTGAAGACGTAAGGGTGGTGATGCGGCACGTGCAGAAGAAGGTCTACGAAGACTCGGGTGTACTGCTCGAACCGGAGGTCGTCTTCGTCGGCGAGTTTAAAGAACCGCTGTTTACACCGTGATTATTGAAGACACGATTAAACACTGTACCCGCACCGCCTGGCGACTGCACGACAGCCGTGATGCCGCCAGACGGTACAGGTACAATATTTAATCGTGTAATCTATAACACAACGAAAGGTATTGATACAGATGGACTACAAAAAATTCGTAACGGGCCGCATAGAAACCAATACATACGTCATCCCGAATGATAAAGGCTCTTGTATTGTCATCGATCCGGCTGAAGATTGCGGCGAAGTCGTCACACACATCAAAAAGAATAACCTGGCCCCGGCGGCAATACTGCTGACCCACGGCCACTTCGACCACATCATGGGCGTTCCGGAAATAATTGACAAGTGCGGCGGCGCCGAAGTTTACATCCACGACGGCGACAAGGCGATGCTCGGCAACCCCGCCCGCAACGGCTCGGCATATTTCGGCGAGAGCTTCTCGTTTTCGAAAAGCATCAGCCCGTTAGTTGAGGGGGCGATGACAATAGGGGAGTTCAAGTTCAAAGTCCTCCACACGCCCGGCCATACGCAGGGCGGATGCGTATTCGTGTTTGACGATATTTGCTTCTGCGGCGATACGATCTTCGCAAGCTCAGTCGGACGGACGGACCTGCCCGGCGGGGACCACGACCAGCTAATAAGGAGCATTAAAGACAAAATCGTAACGCTGCCGCCCGAAACCGTACTCTGCCCCGGGCACGGCGGCCGCACGTCGGTCGAGAGGGAGACCAGGTCTAACCCGTACCTGCAGGGCCGGTAACAGCATGCCGGAGATGCCGCACATCGAATCGTACATGGCCTACCTGCAGCTCGAAAAGACGCTCTCAGGCAACACCGCGGCCTCGTACAGGTTCGACATCGAAAGGCTCGCCGGCTACCTCAAACAGAATAACGCCCTTGATGATTTACACAAGGTAACGCCCGAACTGTTATCCGCGTATGTGAGATTGCTGTTTGATATAGGGCTCGCGCCAACATCTATACAGCGCGGCGTGTCGGCCATAAAAAGCTTTTTCGCCTTTATCGCGTCGGAGGGATATGTAAGCGTTGATCCCACCGAACTTTTAGAGAGCCCCAAATCCTCAAAAACATTGCCGTCGGTCCTGTCCATAGATGAGATCGAGAGGATTATCGCGGCTATCGACCTGAATAAAAAAAACGGTGTGCGCGACAGGGCCATCATCGAAACCCTCTACGCTACGGGGATGCGGGTGTCGGAACTCTGCGCGTTCTCGTTTGAGCAGCTGCTGGAGAAAGAGGGGCTGGTGCGCGTAATAGGCAAGGGGTCAAAAGAGCGTATCGTGCCGATAGGGGACAGCGCGGTATACTGGATCGGCCAGTACGTCGAAAAAGAGCGCTGCCATACAATGCGCCCGTTCTCCGGCAGCACCGTATTCCTGAATTTCCGCGGCAGGGGGCTTTCGCGAATGGGGATATGGAAAATAATACAGGAGTACGCAACCGCCGCCGAAATCCAAAAAGAAATCTCCCCCCACACCTTCCGCCACTCATTCGCCACGCATTTATTAGAAGGCGGCGCCGACATCCGCACCGTCCAGGAGATGCTTGGCCACTCAAACATCGTAACAACAGAAATCTACACCCACATCGACCGCGAATACCTAAAAGAGGTCCACAGGAGCTACCACCCGCGGTGCCAGAAAGGGGGGTGAGCTATTTGGTAAATTTTATCGCCGGCGACAGTTGTTGCAAAATTTGCAACAACTGAATTAGGATATACCGAGTTTCGCCTTAACTTCGTCGGGAGAATACCCCTGCTCAATAAGGGCAAGTACCTCCCGCCGTGCCTTAGCCAGCGCCGACGCCTCGTTGCGCCTCGCACGGTCGCGCAGACGCTCAAGCTCCCTTAATTCGTCCGACGCAGACACACTCCGGTATGCCTCTACTGCCTGTACCATAATATCGCCTCCTATAGCCATAAGGTTCTTCAAGTCTTCTTCGGTCTTCGCGTTAAAAAACGCCAGCCACAACTTCAACTCGTCCCCGGCGTCGGCAATTACCGGCAGCTTCGGTAACTCAAAATAATGCATGGCCAGCCTGTCCGTCAACCGCTCGTGCCGCCGCACCTCAAGCAAAGCAAACTCTGAGTGATACTCCGCACAGCGAAACAGCGAGAACGCCAAAATGCTGACAACAATGGTGCGCGGCAACATAGAATAGTCATTGCTGCCAACCGGCAGCGCGCTCGAATACTCCCGCGACCAGTAATACAGCGACCGCTCCGGGTAGTCCCCCTCGTCCTCGACCTGCACCTCCAAGTCCACCCGCTGGCCGTTCACCGTCATGTTGATGTCCAAGTGGCAAAACTTCTCACCCATAGCATCCGGCGGCATGGCGGAGTTGGTAACATCGAAGTCAGGCCCAATCTCCTCCACCCGTATGCCCAACAAGGCCGCGACGAGCCTTTTGAGCAGCGTATCTCTGTATTTAACGAACAGCAGCTTGAACAGCGTGTCGTTCGTAAGCCTGTATTTAAGTTCAGCCATCCGTATCCTCTTTCTACATATAATATACTAAAATCCCCGCCCCAAAAGCAAAAAAACGGTAAAAACGAGCCCGATGGTACTGATTTTGGAGGGATTATGGAGTTTTTTGATGGCCGGCAGGGTGTGGAACAGGGGCGCTCATGGCCCGGCATACCATATTAGCTCGGTGTAGATTTGCGCTTTGGCTTTTTGGCGTACGCCTGAGTCAGACTGTGTAAGATACCCGCGAAACGCTCTTGGTCGGATGGGGGTAACAGGCGGAACTCTTCCAGCAGATTCTCCTCGGCGGGGGAACAGGGCTCCTTAGCCAGCCCTCGGTCGATTAGCAGGCGGCGAACCTTATCTAAGACATACTTCGACGGCTGGCGCCTGCCGGTTTCATAGTGCGATAGAGTGTCTTCGGACGTGCCAATCAGCGGCGCGAACTGTTTTTGTACCATCCCGAGACGAGACCGAGCCTCCGCGATATACGTATTTTTCGACGTTTTTATGGGCATTGGCTTCTCCTCGTTCATATAAACAGTATACTATTTTTTGCAAAAAAGACCTGTGTTCCCGCACCAACAAAAACCGATCAAAATAAATAAAATGATAGTATTTCGTCGGTGCATTTATTATATTGATACTAAATATGCGTGGAATGGGCATAAATTTGTTGGCTGAGTATCTTTTCGAACCGGAGGGGCAGGGGTAGCGATCAGAATATGGTGATGATGGCAATGTTTGGATTACGTAGTATAAATTATTGGTACAAATGGTAGTGCTAAAAAATAACATATTAACCCAAATCAAGGCGGTAAAGATGAAGAAAGATGTCGGACGGACTGTAAACTTTGAAAAAATGTCGTTTAGGTCAAAAGCCAAAGGAATGAAACGAATGTTGACGCTTTTTATGGTCATTTTGCTGACCGGGCTTGTTTTTGATGCCCCCGCCCAGAAGAAGATGAGCCGCAAAGAGCAGCAAGCCGAAGCCGAGCGGATTGAGCGCGAGAAAGCGGCGGAAGCGGAGCGCGAAAAGGCCCGGATTGAACGCGAGCGGAAAGCTGAAGCGGAACGGCTTGAGCGTGAGCGGAAAGAAGAGGCCGGGCGGAAATGGACCGGGAACGGCGGGAAGGGGATGAGCCTTACCATCCTCGCCCCGCAGTCAAAAGGGCTTGCGGCCAACCAGAGCCACCTCCCCGCGCTGGTACAGGGCGAATTTGTCAGCAACTTTTCCGGTTTTTCCGCCATTTCCATACTGGACTGGGAGCGGCGCGACGCTGTGCTTGTACAGCTGCTCTCTGGTTCCTACAGCGACGACGTAAGCGCGAAAGCCGCGCAGGAAATCGGAAACGCGATACCTACTACCCACTTCATGCAGGGAAACATTACCAAGACTGCCACGGGCTACAACCTGCAAGTGAATATTACCAAAACCGCTGACAAAACAACCGCCGCTTCCTACTCGGGAACCTTTACCTTTGCCGAATTAGACAATCTGACGGGAATACGCAAAACATCTCTTGACCTGCTCCAAAAAATGGGCGTAACGCTTAAAGAAAAAGCGCAGCAGGAACTTGTAGGCGC
>WQRV01000151.1 GCA_009786575.1 Chitinispirillia bacterium
ACCCCGGATTATTGGTGATTTTGACGTTTAATCATGTTAATCCTTTAATCAGGCAAATCATGGTTCAGACAATCATCAACACACCGATAAACCCCAATTTACCGCACGTTAACCCCCCGCCCCTTCAGATACTCCTTCAGCTCCCGGATGCCAATTGTCTTGAAGTGGAACACCGACGCCGCGAGCAGGATGTTCGCGCCGGCCTGCGCGGCTTCCCAAAAGTGCTCCATCGTCCCCGCGCCGCCGGAGGCCACTACGTCTACGCCCTTGGATACTGCCGCGCGGGTCTTGCGTATCAACTCCAGCGCGTAGCCGCATTTCACGCCGTCGGCTGTCTTGCTTGTGGGCAAAACTGCGCCCACGCCGTAGCCGTCTACCTGTTTAATCCACTCAACGGCGTCGCACCCGGTGGCCGTTTTCCCCCCGTCAATAAACACCTCGTACCCGGACGGCAGCGACTCGCTCACGGCCGCATCCACGGCAATTATCACCTTATCGGACCCGAACTTCTTAACGATCTCCGCGATGACATCCGGCTTGCGGAACGCCGCGCTGCTGACGGATATTTTGTCGGCCCCGGCCTCAAGGATGATTTCGGCGGATTGCACGTCGCGTATCCCGCCGCCCACCGAAAACGGGACCGTTACCGCCGCCGCGGTCTTTCTGACCACATCGACTAATGTAGGGCGGTTTTCGACCGTTGCCGTAATATCGAGCATCGCGATCTCGTCGGCCCCAGCCTCGCAGTACGCTTTGGCGCATTCGACAGGGTCGCCCGCGTCGCGGATGTCTACGAACTGCACGCCTTTGACCACGCGGCCGTTTTGCATGTCTAAGCAGGGCATGATTTTGATTAAATCGCTCATAATGTCCCGTCGCTCCTTATTATTGAAAATTATAGATACCATGATTAAATATTATATCTGCGCCGCTGGCATAATATTTAATCGTTTCCTCAAAAAAATTATTCCGGCAGACAGTTGCCGGCCTTACGTTTCATCTCTGCATACTCTTCGTCGGCTTCTTCTATCTGCCGGTTTAAATTTTTTATTGTTTTGTTGTTGGAGTGGTCATTCCATACCAGCCATGCTACACTGCAGAACCCTATGAACCCGGGCCAATAGCTCTCAAAATCGCCGTACAAGACAGGTGCCATTATAAACAGCGTAAATCCACCAAGAACACATTCTGAGATAATTGTAAACCACCACCACATATCCGAACCCGGAATGTCCGATATCCATCCTTTTTCCGTATAGCCGTTGTCTTGATTGAAAGCGGATATGTCTAATTGTTCTCTTAACCCGGTTATCATTTTAGTTTTGATGTAATCAACCCATACCAAACATACAAAACTGCATAACACGGCTATCGTTGGTATCACCAGTATCATCAGGATATAATCAACAATGAACAACACACGAAAGATCAAGATCACTCTAACCGGCAGAAGTATAGCGGATATGCCAACAACAATTTTTGCGATAAGCGTAATTATCTTTGACATATTACCGCTCAAATCCTTCACTCGCACAGATACCGCATAACGTACTCCTCGGAGAACAGCCCCTCGCCCCCGCCGTCCATGTCCCTTACGGTCATCATCTCGCCGCCGCATTTTTTCAGCGCCAGCACCTTGACCCCCTCGCCGCGCTGCAAATTCATTGCAACTTCTTCGGCGGCGAGCACGGTCATCCCCAGAGACGAGCTGTCCCGCTCGGTGCCAGCCTCGGCGGATGTTTCCACCACGCGCGGTACGATTTTCAGGTTCTTGAGCGTGCCCAGTATCCCCGACGTGTCCCCCAGACCCTCGTTGATAAGGAGCGCTTCCGACTTGGCCGCGACGTATGGGGTCTTCTTGCTGGCGGGGATGACTATCTGCACCGACAGCCCGTGCTGGCCGGGCAGTGCGTTTTTGGAGTACACGCTGACGTTCCCGCCGTGCGCCTCTATCACCGAGCGCATAACGCAGAAGCCCATGCCCATACCGGACGGTTTCGTGGTGAAGAATGTCTTGCACATGTCCGGCAGGCTTTCGGCGCCGCACCCTTTGCCGTCGTCGTCTATCGTTACGAGCCCCACGTAGTTGTGGACCGACAGTTTTATGCTGATGCTCTTCGCGCCTGCCTCGAAAGAATTTTTGATGGCGCAGGCGAACGCGCGCTCCAGTTTGCCTGGGGTGCCGTTTACGATGATGTCGCCCTCTTTCGCGGGCTCGACGGTGATCTGCGCCGCGCATTCCGCAAAATTGGTTTCGATGCACGAGCGGATGCTTTGGGTGAGGTTGATCTCAACGTCTTCGTGCGCGACATGCGACCTTGACATCGCGAGGACGCTTTGGCTGAATGCCTGCAGTTTGGAGGCAGCGAGGGCGATGTTGGCTACCATTGCGCGGTCCTTGTCGTCCATGCTCTTTGAGCGCTGGAGGAGCGTGGCGTAACCGGAGATGACCATCATGTGGTTTTTGATCTCGTGGTTGATGAACGCCGTAGACTGGCCGAGCCGGCGCAGGGGCCCGGTGGACTCCAGGTCTAAGTAAGCGTCGTGCAGGCCGTCGAACGCCGCCCGGCACTCCGCGAGGAGCGCTTTCATCCTTCTGATTTTGCGCCGGTACAGCCACGCCGCAACGCAGACAGCCGCCGCGATTATCAGCAAGACGGCGTACCCCGCCGGTGGAGGTGGGCCGCCGCACATAGTAAATATCTTATTAAGCATCAGAAAGCGTTTTTGGCCGGAAAGCGGCGTAAACGAGCGCGCACGCCCGTTTACGCCACGTCGGTCATCCCGTCGTCTGCGGCCCCTTCTTCCATTTCGCCGTGCTCGATCTCGGCGTTCTCGCTCTCGCTCTTCATCTGCTCGATCAGGTCTTCGCGGCCAATCAGCTGAAGGTGGCGGATGCGCTTGAATTCGTTGCGGTGCTCCGGGCAGTACTTCGGGTAGATGAACTGCCTCGGGTAGAGCTTGACCTCGAACTGATGGTCGCAGCCCACTAGCTTGCAGTGCATCACCGTGGTAGTAACCTCGGTGTACGGGTGCGTGATGGTCTGGTTCTTGATATTGACGTTTTCCGGCTTCGACCGCTTGCGGATGCGGTAGCGGTCCTGCCGGTGCTCGGTGCAATACTTGGAAATGTGGATGCCGTAGAAAATCTTACCGCACCCGGGGTACTGGCACTTCTTCTCGCGCAGCTTCTGGCGGCGCCTCGACTTTGGCAGTTGCATATATCAGGATTCTCCATATTGGAAGGTGTTAGGGGTGATATACGGTTTTAGCAAGGCTTTTGGACCCTTCTTTCATCGTAAAATCTTGTGACAATGATACATAATATACAACAAAATTGGGAAAAAAGCAAGTGAAAAATTACATTTTTTGAAATTTAGGGAGTTTTTAGGATGATGATACCGGATTAAGTGCATGATTTTAAACGAGTTACGACAAACTAAAGAAGCTGTCTGAAAACTGTAGTGTTTTTTAGGGTTTCTGTCGGAATTTAGTCAAAATCGGAGATTGTTGCAGTTTTTTGCCCATCGCCGCCAACAATTAACTATTTTCACTATATTATGGATAGAGCGCGTACCGTCAAAGCGCCGGCCTTTCTGGACCGGAACTGGGTCTCCTCCTGCGGGCTGATAAGCGGCCAGCAGCGGGGGCGGCTGGTTCTCGATTTGTCCGGCACCGAGCGGATCGACTCCGCCGGGGTGTGCTTTATCGAGCTTTTGGGGCGGATGTACCATGAGCAGGGGGGGCAGTTTGCGGTGCAGGGGGCAAGGCCGGGCATCGCGAAACAGCTCGACGGCGGGAAAGCCGCGCGGGCGGTAGTTACCGCAGCTCCGCCCAATGAGGGCCTGTTCCTGCGCCTGGGCGGAGGGCTGGTCTCTGCGGTTGGGGTGGCCGTAGACGCTATATCCATGTTCGCCGAGATGCTCTACTGGAGCACCATAGGCCTCTTCAGGCGGCAGGATATAAAGAAAGGCGCGGTTTACGAGCAGATGTACCAGCTCGGCTACAAGGCGGTGGGGATCATCACGCTGCTCTCGTTCCTTATAGGCGTCGTCCTGTCCCTCCAGAGCGCCATACAGCTCAAAAACCTGGGTATGGGCATCTTCCTCGTCCCGCTTATCGGCATAACGATGATCCGCCAGATGGGGCCGCTCTTAACCGCGATCATCCTCGCCGGGCGCACCGGCAGCGCCACCACCGCCGAGATCGCCACAATGGTAGTGGGCGAGGAGGTAGACGCCCTGCGCACAATGGGGATAAACCCCATGCAGTACATCATGGCCCCCAAATTCTGGGCCATATCGCTCACAATGCCCCTGCTCTCTATTATCGCCACCGCCGCCGGCATCTTTGGCGGATACGTCATAGCGCTGCTCTACCTCGATTTTAACACGTCGATGTTCTTAAAGGAACTGGTGAAAGTCATCAAGCTCGAGCACATCCTCGCCGGATGCTTCAAGTCTATGGTGTTCTCGTGGCTGATTATATGGGTAGGGTGCTACTTCGGCTTTAGGGTAAGAGGCGGCGCCGAAGCGGTCGGGCGGGAGACGACGTCGAGCGTGGTGGTGGGGATATTCATCATCATCGTGGCGAACGCGGTGTTTTCGTTTATCATGTGACGCGGGGAGGGAATATGAATATACTGGATTGGATACAAAACCGGTACAAGAGCCAATGTGACGGGCAGCGGGAACATTTGTATGGAGTCAAAATTGATACAATCGGCAGCCCTAGACGGGTTGTTGACATTGATATAGCTGAAACGGAAGGGGACACCGGTGGCTAATAGAAAAAAAGTGCGGAAAGCCAAAAGCTGGAGGTCCACGGCGGTTAATAGCAAGAAAGTAGTGCTTAAAATTGGATTTTTAGGCACACTCACAGGAATTTTTCTTATTTACGTGGGTTTTCATTTGATGGCATTGTGGTGCCTTATTGCTACAAAGGCGGTTCCCGAATCTTCAATCAATGACTACGCGGCATTGATTTTCACGGGCCGCCTCGACCTGATACCCGCATTGTATCAGGATATGGGCCCATGGTTTCTTATTATGATAACAACAACTGCCGTACTGTTCTCTCTGTGGGACAGCGTTATGCGCAGCCATAAAACCGTACTTGACGAACACGGCATAACGAATAATTATGAGCTGTGCATCTTTCCCTTTTGCATTTACAGGAGCAGCCTGTTTGTGCCCTGGGAAAAAGTTACGGCCACAGCAAGCCTCAACGGCAAATATGGCCGTATGGCCGGTTTTGTAATATATTATACGAAGGAAAACGGCAAAAAGGGCGAAGCGCCCATTCACAGTTTCGAAACAAACTGGGAAACGGCGCTTGTATACACCGCAAACAAAGTACACGATGACCCTCCAGCCGATTGGCAGCGCGTAATTGACGCTGAAGAACGCTGGAACCGGCCGTGTGATGATGAAGAAGATGACAGAGCTGAAGCTGAAGATGGCTCCTCAGAGTACCGGAGGCCCGCCTGGTTTTCCGTGCTGCTGTTTATCGCGCGGCCCATGTCCAAAAAATTCTTTAAGAAGAGGGGCATGCTTTTTTGGCTGCTGTTTTTCCTGCTTCCGGTATGGCTGGTCATCAATGCCGCAACGATTCTTGGCGGCGGCTATCCGCCCAGGCCCAGGCCCGCAATATCCGCACCCGCAAATGCCGTAAAAAACGAAGCGCCAACCGGCGCTTTTACAGATTCAACCGCAAGCGGCGCTTTGGGAAGCTCCGCCGCGGAGGAGGACAGAGCAATTACGCCATGAACATGAACACAAACAGCCCCGTAGTATCCGTGGAGCACCTTATCGTCAAGTACGGCGAGAAGACCGTGCTCGACGGCGTGAACACCTCGTTTGCCGCCTCGGAGATCCGCGTCATCCTCGGCGGCAGCGGCTGCGGGAAGACGACGCTTCTGCGCTCCATTGTCGGGCTCATCAAGCCGTACTCGGGCCGCGTCAAAATCTTTGGCCGCCAGCTCGTAGACATGGAGAGCGACGCCGACGCCGAGGTCCTGCGCAAGATAGGCGTTTTGTTCCAGAACGGAGCGCTGCTCGGCTCGCTCACGGTAGCGCAAAACGTGGCCCTTCCGCTCGAGATGCACACCAACCTGCCGCCTAAGGTGATAGACGAGATCGTGCGCTACAAGCTCGCGCAGGTCGAAATGCCGCACGCCTACAGCCTCTTCCCCGGCGAGCTCTCCGGCGGCATGCGCAAACGCGCCGCCCTCGCCCGCGCGCTGGCCCTCGACCCGCCGCTCTTATTCTGCGACGAACCAAGCGCCGGCCTCGACCCCGTAACAAGCGCGGGGTTAGACTCCCTGCTGCTCCGTTTGCGCGAAACGCTCGGCATCACCGTAGTGGTAGTAACCCACGAGCTCCTGTCTATAGAGGCCATCGCCGACAAAATCCTCTTCCTATACAAAGGGAAGCCGCTCTTCGACGGCCCGTACGCGCAGGCAAGGGCGATAGGCGAAGGCCCCGTGGCCGACTTCTTCCTGCGCAAGGAGACGAAGTAGGCGATGAAAAAATATATGTACCTGATTGCCGGCGCAAACGGCAGCGGCAAGACGACGCTGGCGCACGAATTGTTGCGCGAGGAAAAAGGGCTGACATTTCTTAATGCGGACGAAATAGCAGCCGGTATTGGCGATACCGCAGGTATTGCCGCCGGGAGAATACTGTTGACTGAAGTTGGACGGGTGTTGGCAGACGGAAAGTCTTTTGTCATGGAATCTACCATCTCCGGCAGCTACCATCTGCGGATATTGAGGGAAGCGCGGGAGAAGGGGTACGAGATAATCCTCATCTATGTATTTTTAGACACTATCGAATTGAATATCGCGCGGATAAAAAACAGGGTTAAGCTCGGCGGGCATGATGTTCCGGCGGAGGATGTTATCAGGCGTTATCA
>WQRV01000152.1 GCA_009786575.1 Chitinispirillia bacterium
CCACGTCAGATTGCCTATTTTCACCGCGCGGTAGCGCTGGCCGTCGCGCGAGTCGGTGAACATGCCGTCCGGCCCGGGCACGGCGGGATCGGCCCCCTGCTTGCCGGATTCACCCCTCGTACCGGACTGGCTACCGGCGCACCCAACCAATACCAGCGCCGATACCAGCGCCGCCGTCAATATCAATCTCCTGACCATAATAAAATCCCCCCGTCAAAAAGTTTCCGCCCAAGGCGCCCAAATCGATAATATTACAATATAATATAATGCACGGTGAGATAGTCTGGATTTTTTTGGGGCATCCGTTTTTAGCGCCCCCGGCCCCCAAAAAATATTTTGAAAATACTTTATGGTAAAAATATTATATTACATATTGTTAACACCGATTTCAGGCATCGGGGGGATGCGCAGATTGACGGTTTTTTGGAACTTGTGATTACAATCACATAACGAAAGGATGTGGCATTATGAGCGAGAAACTTGAAGGGATCCCGGACGACATGCAGCATATGTATGAAGCCCTGCCGCTGCAAAACAAGCAGTTTTTGACGGCCGCGCCCCCCGAAATGCGGGTGGCGTGCCTCACGTCGTTTTACAACGCCATGCAAATGCTGGCAAACTCCCCTCCTCAGGCCGCAGCGCCGGCGGAGGAGACAGAAGGCACGATTTACAGCGACAGCGTCTGGCGCTACGTTTTGAAAGACGGCAAAATACTCATGGACGGCTATCAGGGAAGCGACACCGATATCCGGATACCCGCAGAAGTAAACGGGAAGACCGTAAACGGGATTCACAGGAACGCGTTTCATAACCTGGGGCTTACAGGCGTTACCATCCCGGATACCGTCACCGTTATCGAAAACGGCGCGTTCGGGAACAACAAGCTGACAAGCGTGGCCATTCCCGCCGGAGTTACCGAAATCGGCAGGAGCGCGTTTAGCGGCAACCAGCTTGCAAGCGTGGATTTCGGCAGCTGCGCGGCCTCCATAGGCGACAAAGCGTTTGAGGACAATAAACTCACTACTGTAACCATCGGTGACCGCGTTACCTCAATCGGGGTAAACGTGTTTGCCGGTAACCCGCTCACGGGCGTAAATATCGGCAAGGGCATAACGTCCATCGGCGAGAGGGCGTTTGCGAAACTGCCGCTTGCGAGCGTCGTCATCCCAAACAACGTTACCTCCATAGGCGAAAGCGCGTTTGAGGACGCGCAGCTCACAAGCGTGACATTCGGCAGCGGCGTTACGAGCATTGGCAAGTGCGCGTTTGAAGGCAATCAGCTCACAAGCGTAGATATAGGCGGCAGCATCAAGAGTATAGAAGAAAGGGCGTTTGAGGATAACCGGCTCACGAGCGTAAGTTTAGGCGGCGGTTTGCAGAGTATCGGCGAAAGGGCGTTCTACAACAATCAGATTGTAGGCGCGGCCATGCCCAAGGGCGTGACCATAGGCGACAGCGCGTTTGCTAATAACAAGGGTGAGGCCGAGAGCTTCAAACTCGTACTCTCAGCCGACGCCGCTTTTTTAACGGTTACAGGCGGCGCGGAGGGCGTTACCGACCTTCGCATCCCCTCGCGCATACAGGGTATGCCCGTCGCGGTAATAGCGAAGGGCGCGTTTAAGGGCAAGCAGCTCACAAGCGTAACGCTTGGCGACGCCATTGTCACTATCGAAGCGGAAGCGTTCGCGAAGAACCGTCTCGCCGCCGTAAATATCCCCGGCAGCGTTACCAAAATCGGCGACAGGGCTTTTGGCGAAAACCAAATTACCAAAGTGGCCATGCCGGACGGCGTTACCGCGGGCCGGAGCGTTTTCGCGGGTAATCAGGGCGTGGCTGGCGATTTTGAAGTTACGCTGTCGGACGACGGGGAAAAAATTACCGTCATCGGCTACAAAGGGAGCGCTACTGCCGTGCACATACCCGAAAAGATAGAGGGTATGCCCATAGACGTTATAGATAATGAAGCGTTTGAGGATAAAAACCTTACCGCCGTAACGTTTGACAACGGGATCGCCGGCATCAAAGCCTTCGCGTTCTCCAAAAACAAGCTTACCGAGGTAATTATCCCCGACAGCGTTACCTTTATAGAGAGGTTGGCGTTTGGCGATAACCCGATAAAAATCGCGAGCGTCCCCGGCAGCATCGAGGACGATTATCTTGACGACAGGGCGTTTGACAATGGCGTTAAGGTGACTAAGCGCCGGTCATGAACAAAACCCTCCGCAAAGGCGGCCGCGTGCGCAGCGTGGCCGTTTTTTTTGCGATTTTGGGCGTTTTATCCCAACCGATGGTTTTTTTCAAAATAGCGAACACCGGATTATGATATCTCACCGCACATCAACCACCAGCCCCACCCGCACCGGCTCACCGTCCGGCGTCTTCAATACCCCGCGCACCGTGTAGCGGCCTGCCGGGACAGGGCGGCCGTCTAAATCTTTCAAGTGCCATACGCCCACGCGGCGCTTAACGCCCTCGGCACCGGATGTAGCGCCGTCATTTATCTCTACTCCAGAAACAAGCTTATCTGACGAATCGTATACCGGCAGGGCGGTGGCGGACACCCGCTTGCCATGCCAGTAGAACGTCGCGGTACGTGATGATGTGCGTATTACCGGGCTGGGGATTACGGTTAGATTGCCAGTACCATCTACCGTTGGGGTGGATGGTGCAGCAGATGGCGAATTGACAGGAACGGCAGATGGTAGCGGAATGTGAGCGTCCGGCTCGCCTACCCAAAAGCCAATGCTGTTGGGAATATCCGGTGTGGACAACGTGGCAATTCTCCATTCTCCCCCGGCGGGCCTTACAACAATCCTCAAACGGTATTGCCCGTCTCTTAGGGTATCGGGTACAGAACATTTTATTTCAAATGGATTATTATTGCTGTATCCGATACCAAGCCCTCCTGTATTTCTGCTTCCGGCAACCGCAGCGATATTTCCGCTATTATCTACCAGCGCCGCGCCTGTCTGGCCGCCGGGCCATTTCTCTGCCCCTCTGTTCCGCGTACGCGCAGTTACGGTAAACGGTTCCTTTTGAGAAACCGTAGTTTTATCAACGGTAAATACCGTCAGCTCCAGCCCGTAACCGCCGCCCGGCGCTCCGCTTTCGGCGGTAACGGTAAAATTAATTGCGTTGGACACGCCGTCACGAACCGCAGCCTTTGTAACGATTTTCCAGTCTCCGCCGCTTGGCCTGATAACGGTCATTAGCCGGTATTGCCCCGGCCTTACGGTTTCGGGTACGAAACAGTTTATTGCTAAATTGCCGGTAGTAACCAGCGGTTTTAACGCCGCACGGCTTCTTAACCCGATAACTTCCACAATTTTACCGTTACCGTCTACTAACGCCGCGCCCAGCTGGCCGCCGGGAAAAATGCCCAAAACGCTCACGTTTCTTATTTTCGGAGTAACCGTAAACAGTTCGTTTTGAGTTACTGACGTCTTGCTTGCGGCAAAAGCAGTTAATGCTATTTCATACCCCTGCGGCGTACCTCCCGCGTCCGGTTTGAGATTGATCACGATTCTCTGGTTGTTATACCATTTTTTTTCCCCGCCGCCCGGATTCAAATTGTCAAGCGAATACCAGCCGTTATGCTTGCCGCCCCATCCCCAGTTGATATGAAACCTGCCGATACTGTCGTAGCCGTCAACAATAAATGCATGATCACTCCCCGGATGATTTCCCCAATAATATACCGGAAGCCCTAAATCCAGTTGTTTCCGTATCATTGCTTGCCATTCGGCATCGGTATAAAATACGCGCTGAGGACGTTGAATACTTTTGTCATACCCGAAATGATTTACCAATTCCTGGGAATAGGGATAACTTCCAGCGACATAATAAAACAAAGTACCTACGGCGCTTTGCTGCTGCTCGTTACTGTTTTTGCCGTCACTGCGATAAGTATTGAGCATATTAGCCCAATCAAAAGTAACATCAAAATCTAATGATGTTATATTTCCGATCCTGCTTGCCCTAACAGAACCGGTCTTTACCCCGCTGCCCCGCACCGGATGTTTGTGATAGTTCAGTAACTGAGCGACAGCGACAGGCCCGCAGCCTGCAATGTTGCGTTTACCATCAATTACGGCGTACTTACTGTTGAATGGGAAACCCTGATGCCATTTTGACTGTATCAGCGGCTTGACCACGGCGTGGGGATTAGGCTGTGCCGTTAACAGCGAAGAAAGTTCGCTATCATCAGGTATAAACGAAACGCCGGCCTCTTCCTGCGAAGAGTCGTCTATATCGCCATCTTCCTGCGCGTACAGATACCCGCCGCCGAAAACCGTCATAATCAAGGCAAAAGCCAAAATCACTGCTCTTTTATCCACACAACCCTCCAATCAAAAAGTGTCCGTCAAAAAGCATCCCCGCGAGGCACCCAAAGCAGCGATTTACCGAACCGGCGGGGGCGCTCGCGGATGTCCGTGAAATCCTGGATGCTTCGTGCCATACCCTTAAACTACAATACGGCGGGGGAAAAAACAAGTAAATCGGTACCGAAATCATTAAAAAACTTGAATTTGCCCTGTCGATGATATATATTCAAGGTACAACAGCAATCGTTTATAAACGAAGTGGACGCAAGGGATGCTTCAGTATGGAGGGGAAAATTTTATGAACAGGGCAGCAATTTTTGTTCTGGCGCTGGCGTGCGCGCTGTGTTTTGACGTTTCGGCCCAAAGCGCCGATTCCGGGGCCGATTCCGTGCGGGAGGCGGCTAAATTCCACAAGAGCGGCTACGATTATATGGCAAAGGGCGACTACAGCAGGGCCATTGCAGACCTGGATCAGGCGATACGGCTTAATCCTGGCGTGGCTAACGCGTATGTTAACCGCAGCGCGGCGTATTGGCACAGTGGCGATTTCGACCGCGCCATAGATGACGCCAACCACGCGCTGCGAATAGATTCAGATATGGGTCTGGCGTATTATATGCGCGGCTCGGCGTATTACCGCAAGGGCGACCTCGACAGGGCCATTGCGGATATCGACAAGGCGATACGCCAAGGCAGCGATTATCAAGGCATGGCGTATTACACCCGCGGCGCGGCGTATTACTACAGGAAAGACTACGACAGGGCTATAGCGGACTATAATGAGGCGGTGCGGCTGGGTATTAATGACGTGACGATGTATGTTAACCGCGCCTACGCGTATTACCACAAGGAAGACTACGACCGAACCATCGAGGACGCCGGTTTGGCGGTACGTATGGATTCCAATGCGGGCAATGCGTATTATATCCGCGGCTCGGCGTATTACCGCAAGGGCGACATGGGCAGGGCGATTGCGGATTTGGAAGCGACGCTTATGGTTGATCCGAAAAACGCGGAGGCCGGAGAAATGCTCGAAAAACTCCGCCGGGCGCAGGAACGCGCTAATACGCCCGCTAAGTGACGCATTTTAAATGCGCTTTACTCCAAAGCCGATTTTCACCGTACGGTATACCCGCCCCGTTCTGCGGCATCACGGCTGTCGTGCAGCCGCAGGGCAGGGCTGGTATAAGATTTAATCATATCTTCAAATATTTCCCGCCGTCAATCTATGCCAAGCTTCGACAACGCGTCAAAACAGCCTATGTACGTCTCGTCCCGCAGTTTCGGCGGCACAGGGCCGGCAAAACTCTTCCACGTCTCCGTAAACTTGCCGGTGCCGCTTGGCCTCTCTTTTATCAGCGCTTTCCGCGACAGATAATTTACGCTCACCGTTTTTATAACCGTCATGGAGCCGCCCATCTCGTGGTGGTCGTACCCTATCAGCTCGAAATCGGAGTTCCGGTACTTGAAGTTATAATGGCACTCGTCGAACCGGCTGGATCCGTATTTAATGAACAGGCTGCCTTTCTCTATGCGGATATCGTAGGGATACGTGCGGAGATGGTCGTCGATCTCCGACGAGAGGCAGTCGCGGTTCTCCAGCACGCGCCTGTAACCGTTCCCCTCCTTAAAGTCGATGATAATGCCGCGGCCGTTGATGTCCACCATCCTGTTCCCCGCATCCCCGCTCTCCCCCCGCTCCTCGCACTTCACGATCTTGTTCCTGTCGGTGCCTTTAATTATCAGCACGACGTCTTCCTGCCCGTCGCCGTTCAGGTCGCCGGTGAACATTTCGAAGAGCCTGTAACCGGCAGGCACGGGGTTGGGGACGTTTGCGGCCATTGCAAAGGCGGCCGCCGCAGAGTCTGCGATTCTTCGCGCCATAGCCTCACGGGCGGCCTCCTCGGCCGCCTCCTGTGCGGCGGCGCGGGCAAGAACGGCCGCGGTCGCGGCGGCGGCATCCTCAGAGCTAACGTCGCCGCTTGGATCCTCCGGCAGCTTTCCCAAAACGCACCGCACCGAAAATCTGCCCTTCTTGCCGACGGAATCGCCGTCTATGCCGTCGGAGGGCGAGACTATTCCCAGAACCCTCCCGCGGTCCTCGCCTCTGTCCGCGTAACTCCACCACCCGCCGAGAATGCCAACGTAGCCGCACTTCTCAACAACCCAGCAGGCGCCGCCCGGATAGGCGGAAAAGCCCAGTTCGTCCGTACCGTTGCCATCGCAGCCGACAAGCTCATCCTCATCATCGTCCTGCGGGCAAAGGTCCCAGCCGGTTTTGGATTTCAGTTTTTTACCGACAGCGTCCTTACCGCCGCCGGCCTCGGTCAGGTCGTCCCAGTCATCATCATCCGGCAGCCGCCACGGGGCCGGGCAAGCCGCCCGCGCGGCGTCCATGTCGTACAACCGGCCGTACTTATCGCAATTGGAACCGTCGTCGCCAAAGCACCAGCTGTTATCCGCCGCGAAGTTGAGGTTCTGCGCCATCCACGTCAGATTGCCTATTTTCACCGCGCGGTAGCGCTGGCCGTCGCGCGAGTC
>WQRV01000153.1 GCA_009786575.1 Chitinispirillia bacterium
GAACCGGGTTCTGCAACCGTGAGCGAATTCTTCGGCGGCCGAGCTTTTAATGCAAGTGATTACATGCTCCCGCCGGTGCCGCAAGGGGCCTCTTTTCCCCCATATACGGTATCACGCCGGAACAATGAGGCGACAAAACATAATCCCATAAGAATTTGACTTTGATTTTAGCTACGCTAAATTTACATTTACCATGATTACCCGCTAATCGCCATCTTCTCAAAATTCATCTGCGGCGACGTTTCCGCCTTGGCCTTAACCGTAGCCTGCGCCCACGCCTCCCGCAGCGTTTCCAGATACCCCAAGACCTCTTCGAGCTGCGTCTTGTCGTTCTTGATGTTGGCGTCTACCGTGCACTGGAACATGAACGTGTACAGGTTGTACAGGTTGGCGGCGATCTCCCCGCCGGCGTCCATGTTGAGTGCGCACTGGAGCTCTTCGAGGGCGTCCTGAATCTTGAAGACGTGCTTGATGCGCGTTTCGATCTGTTTTTTGTCGTCGAACACTTCCATGGCCTGCCGGGCGTGCTTGATGGCCACGTCGTAGGTTACGAGGATCAGTTTGCCCTGATCGTTCGTTTCGGCCTGCTTGCTCTTGTATGCTCCGTATCCTGCTTGCATGTTACCGCCCCCTTATTACTGTATGTTGTGGCGCATTTGCACCAATTGCCCCTGTATTTATATTATCGGACAGGCGAAAAACGCCCTTGAGGACTTTTTTCGCAAAGCAGTTTGGAGTTAACGTCACCCCTCCAAACTCTACTCGCCCCTCTGGCCGACCGGGATGTACTCCCGGCGCTCGGCCACGCTCTTGTACGCCGGCCTGATGATCCTGCCGCCGCTTATTATCTCCTCTATCCGGTGCGCCGCCCACCCAGCTATGCGGCTGATGGCGAAGATCGGGGTGTAGAGCTCCTGCGGGATGTTGAGCATCCTGTAGACTAAGCCCGAATAGAGGTCTACATTGGAACAAACCGCCTTATTGTTCCCTTTTACCTTGGCGAACACCTCCGGCGTGAGCCGCTCTATTGAGCGCAGGAGGTTGAATTCGTCGAGGTACTTCTTATCCTTGTCCTTGGCGAGCTCCTCGGCCTTGGCGCGCAGGATTACGGAGCGCGGGTCGCTGAGCGTGTAGATCGCGTGGCCCATGCCGTAGACGAGGCCGGTGCGGTCGAACGCCTCCTTGCGTAAAATTTTGCCGAGGTAGGCGGCTACCTCGTCGTCGTCGGCCCAGTCCTTTACGCCCGCCTTTATGTCTTCCATCATGCCCGATACCTTGATGTTCGCGCCGCCGTGCTTCGCGCCGCGCAGCGACCCCACCGCGGCGGCTATCGCCGAGTAGGTGTCGGTGTCGGAGGAGGAGACCACGTGCAGCGCGAAGGCGCTGTTGTTGCCGCCGCCGTGCTCGGCGTGGAGCACGAGGGCAAGGTCGAGCGTTTCGGCCTCGAGATCGGTAAACGACGAGTCGGGCCGTATCATGTGCAGGAAGTTCTGCGCGGTGCTCATCCCGGTCTGCGGCTTGTGGATAACGAGGCTTTTATCTTCGTAATAGTGGCACTTGGCCTGATAGCCGTAGGCCACAAAGGTCGGGAAGCGCGCTATAAGCTCTATGCACTGGCGCAGGACGTTCTTTATATCGAGCGAATTGGGGTCTTTGTCGAAGGTATAGCTCGCCAGCACCGAGCGCGCGAGGCTGTTCATAATGTCCGGCGTGGGGGCCTTGAGTATCATGTTCTCGGTGAAGCCGTCGGGCAGCTCGCGGCAAACGTCGAGCATGCCGCGGAATAGCGTGATTTGGTTAGCGCTTGGCAGGTCGCCGAAGAGCAGCAGGTACGCGACCTCGTTGTAGCCGAAGCGCTTGTCCTTCTGGAACCCCTCCACAATGTCTTCTACGTCTATCCCCCGGTAGCGCAGGCGGCCGGCAACGGGGACCTTCTCGCCCTCGTCGGTGATGTAGCCGTGCACGTCGCCGATGTTGGTCAGGCCGACCAGAACGCCTATGCCGTCGGCCTTGCGCAGGCCCCGCATCACATTGTACTCCTTGTAAAGCTCCGGCTCTATGTAGTGGGCCTTAGCGGCTATATCGGCGAGATCGGTAAGGACCGTGGTCTCAAACTCGGTCTCTAATCTTTTGGTTGACGGCATTGTGCCTCCAAATATTCTTTTGCGTTAGCGGTCCGATAAACCACAAATATAATATATGGGAGCGGGGGAACCGGCATAATTTATATTTTAACGGTCATGGAAAAATTAATCCCCGTGCTTATATGGTTCATCGCCTCTATCCTCGGCAAGACCTGGCGCGTCAAGGTCGTCTCGCCGCCCTCGGTCGATGTTTTTAACGCGAAGGCCGCGCCGAAGGTCTACTGTTTCTGGCACTCGGCGCTGCTTGTTATCTGCTATTTGTTCCGAAATACGGGCAAAACGGCACTCATATCGCGGAGCCGGGACGGGCGGATAGCGGCGGAGGTCGCGCGGCGCTGGGGGTACGGGGCGGTGCTGGGGTCGTCGGCCAGAGGCGGGGCGTCGGCGCTACGGGAGAGCCTGAGGGTCATAAGGGGCGGGGGGTCTTTGGGGATAACGCCGGACGGCCCCAAGGGCCCGCGGGAGACGGCCAAGCCGGGCGCCGCGCAGATCGCCATCTTCAGCAAGGCGCCGGCCGTTACAATACGGGTAGATGTTAAGGGGGTGTGGAGGCTGAAATCGTGGGACAGGTTTATGATACCCAAGCCTTTCGCTAAAATTACGGTGGTCGTAAGCGAGCCGATTGGGCCACCGGACAACGACGACCCCGTAGCCGCGATGACCAAATCAATACAGGAAGGCCTAACACTATGACCGAATGGCCGAAGGATACGTATGTCCTTGTCCCGTCTTACAAATCAGCCGGTCACTTAAAGCGGTTTATCAACACGCTGACGGCCGTCGTCCCCAAGGAATACATCCTTATAGTTGACGACGCCTCGAGGGACGGGACGTATGAATTTTGTGCAGAACAAGGTATAAATTGCATCCGCCACTCCGTCAACAAGGGCAAGGGCGCGGCGCTGCGGACCGGGTTCGCGCATCTGGCGGAGAATATCAACACAAAGTGGATAGTGACAATGGACGCCGACGGCCAGCACTCCCCCGCCGACCTCCCCCGTTTCCTCAGCGCGGCGCGCAAGCCCCCGGCGGCGGGGCTTATCATAGGCTCGCGGGATATGCGCCTCGGGGCCATGCCGCCGGCGCGGATACTCTCCAACAGGCTTACCTCGCTAATGCTGTCCATCCTGTCGGGGCAGTGGATAAAAGACAGCCAGTGCGGCTACAGGATGTACTCCCGCGAGTTCGTGGCTTCCGTCCAAATCAAGTACAACCGCTTTGAAATGGAGTCGGAGGTCATTCTCAGGGCGGCGGCAAAAAAAATTCCTATTACTTTTGTTCGTGCGCAAACATTATATTTGAAAGAAGGCTCAAGCCATATTTCGCACTTCATCGATACCCTCCGCTGGGTCAGGGCGGTGTCGATTTTGTGGCTCGGCCTGAAATTTAAGGGCAAAACCAACGGCAAGAGCGGGAAAAACTGTGTATGGCGCTAGATCCGGCAATCGCGTGCGAGCGCCTGATACAGAAACTGAGGGAGAAGGGCATCGCCGATGAGCGGGTACTCGACGCGTTCCGCAAGGTGCCGCGCCACCTCTTCGTATCCGGCACCACCCCGGAGCTTGCCTACGAAGACACCACCTTCCCCATCGGCCAGGGGCAGACCATCAGCCAGCCCTACATAGTGGCGCTGATGACCCAAGCGCTGGAGCTCGGGAAGGACGAAAAAATTTTGGAGATCGGCACGGGATCCGGTTTTCAGGCGGCGATATTGGCGCAGTTTTCGCGGCGCGTATATACCATAGAGCGGCACAACGACCTCGGAGACCGTGCGCGCAAGTTGTTGAGAAGCATGGGGTTAGCCAACGTCACCTTCAAGATCGGCGACGGTACGTGCGGTTGGAAGCAGTGGAGCCCTTTCGACAGGATAATCGTTACCGCGGGGGCCCCGGTAACCCCCGAAACGCTCTCGGAGCAGCTGGCGGTGGGCGGGATAATGATCATACCCACGGGCGACCGGGCGCAGCAGGATCTTATAGTATATAGAAAGACGGAAGGCGGGCTGGAGTCAAAGTCTATAGAGAAAGTAATCTTCGTGCCCCTTATAGGGCAGCACGGCTGGAAAGAATAAATAACCAAAGGGAGGAAACTTATGCAATTGAAGAAAACCAAAATCGTATGTACGCTGGGGCCGTCAACCGACGACCCGGCAGTCCTGCGGAAGATGGTCCTCGCAGGTATGAATGTCGCGCGCCTCAATATGTCGCACGGCGCACACCACGAGCACGCGGCCAGAATCGCCACGCTCAAAGCCCTCCGCGAGGAGCTCGACCTGCCCATCGGCATCCTGTTGGATACCAAAGGCCCGGAGGTCCGGGTAAAGACCTTCAAGGACGGATCCGTCCTCCTGAACGAAGGCGACAAGTTCATACTGACCCCCGAGGAGGTCGTGGGCGACGCCACCCGCGTAGCGATAAGCTTCCCCGATCTCTACAAGTACCTCAAGAAGGACGACACGATTCTGGCGGACGACGGGAACATCGAGATGCGCGTGGAGAGCGTCGATCAAAACGAAATCCATACAAGGATAATCGTAGGCGGGAAGCTCTCCAACCGCAAGTCCCTGAACTTCCCCGATATCGAGATCAACATGAACTACCTCTCCGAAAACGATAAAAAGGACATCGCTTTCGGCATAGAGCAGGGCATAGACTTCATAGCGCTGAGCTTCGTGCGCTGCGCCCAAGACGTGCTGGACATCCGCAGTTACCTGAAAACGATAAACGGGGAAGACGTCAGGCTCATAAGCAAGATCGAGAACCGCCAGGGCGTAAAGAACATGGACTCCATTATCGAGGTAAGCAACGGCATAATGGTCGCCCGCGGCGACATGGGCGTCGAAATCCCGTTCGAGGAACTGCCGGAGATACAGAAAAAGCTGATAAAAGGGTGCTTCAAAGAGGGCAAGGCGGTCATAACGGCCACGCAGATGCTCGAATCGATGATTACCCACGCCCGCCCGACCCGCGCCGAGATAAGCGACGTGGCCAACGCGGTCTACGACGGGACATCGGCAACCATGCTCAGCGGCGAAACCGCCGCCGGCAAGTACCCCGTCGAATCCGTCAAGGCGATGGCCAGGATCATCCTGCAAACCGAGAACGCCATCAACTACAAAAAGAGGTTCCACGGCCTCACTGTAGAGGTAGACACCATAGACGACGCCATAGCCCACGCGGCCATCAACGCCGCCCACGACCTCAACGCCAAAGCCGTCATAAGCGTGACGTACTCGGGCATGACGGCCAGGAAAATCAGCGGGTTCAGGCCGTTCGTGCCGATCATCGCGGCCACCAGATGCGATAAAACCTTCTACCGGCTCTCAATAATATGGGGCGTAATACCCGTACACGCTGTGGAAAAAGCCAAAACCGACGAACTCATCGCCCACGCCTGCGAATGCGCGATGAAAACGGAGGTGGTGAAACCTGGAGACCTGGTAGTGCTCACCGCCGGCGTGCCGCTGGGGGTAGAGGGCAATACCAATATAATTAAGATACAGAAGTTGTAACGTGAATTATGATGTAAAATATCTAACCGGTCAAGGTTTTTGACCGGTTAGATATCTGTTAAAAAGCGCAATGGCATCAAATATAGGAAATAGTGAGATGAATGCACATCCTAAATTAAAGTGCGCGATAGTAATTTTGTACGTGATGGTGTTTTTAGTTTACGGCCAAACAAATAATTTATCTGATGCGCAAGTTATAGAAAAAGCGGCAGCGTTACTTGGGGAAAGAGAATTTCCGAATTTGGAAATGTTATCTATAAACAAACGTATGGAAGCGCAATGGCATCCGCAGCATGGTGCAAGTATTTGGATTAATTCTCGTAAAAATGATTCAATAGATGTAATTGTAAGCCTTGCATTTCTCGCTCCTCCTGATTATGAATCATACGGAAAAGGCAAAAGCAATTCACACGTGACAGAAAAATTTATCGCGCAAATAAATAAAAAATTTTCAAATAATATTCCGTTAACAAACTTCATACGGAAAGACTTAATTGTAATATTGGAGTATGCAGATGGTGATAATGTAATTTTTGATGGATATTATACGGATATACGAAAAAATCTCTACTGGTGGCGACGGGAACTCGACCCAACAACTAACCCAAGGGAACGATTTTACCGCAGATAATGCCAAATAATAACCCGGTAGAATCTATAAAAACAGCAGTGATGGTAACGGTTTTTGTAACGAATGACGAGAATATGCGCTATAAATTATTAAAAAGAGGCGGCAGAATGAATAGACATTTTAAATTAAAATGCTCAGCAGCAATTCTTTGCGTTATGACGTTTTTAGCTTACAGTCAAATGAATTATAATCTATCTGATGCAGAGGTTATAAAAAAAGCGGAGTTAGCGCTCAAGCGTTATCCGGTTATGGATACCGCAGAGTTAGATATAAACAGACTTATGAGGGCCATATGGCATCAGAATGGCGCATATCTTATTATTTATTCATTTGAAGATGATAGATATAAACCTGTAGACGTATATATAAGCTTGCCTTTTATTGTCCCACCCTATAGGTCATATTGGGAGGGTGGACCAAAATCTCACATAGTAGAAAAGTTTATGAAGCAAATAAATGAAAAACTCTCAAATAAAATTCCTCTAATAAA
>WQRV01000154.1 GCA_009786575.1 Chitinispirillia bacterium
CGGCCATACCGCAACCGTGTGCAACGATCATATAGTTAATATGTTTATTTGGTTCACCAGTATGCAAGATTTTTTTTTTTTTTTTTTGATGAATCCAAAATGGCTTTATGAGAATGTTAACAAATGGCAATTGGAGCGGGATAAAACGGCTAAATTGTGGCCATAAATGATGAACACCACAAGATGTTGTATGATTATTACAAATGCTTGATGTGATGGGCAAGTCGGCGAAGAGGCCTGCGAAAAGCTCCGTTGCCGTGCGCAGGGGCGTTAATTCCCCCCCTGGTCGTATATTGCCGTCTTGTCCTTCTGGCTAAGTGGGTTGTAGATGTTGATCCCCGGCTTCGCGGTCACTATCTGCTCAATGACCTCGCGGAAATCCCGCGCGTCGTCTACAAAGTCCAGCTCGTTGGTATTGATAACCAGCAACGGTGACGCGGTATAATGGAAAAAGAAGTGGTTGTAAGCCTCGTTCAAGTCACTGATATACCCCTCGTCCATGCCGTTTTCGTATGGCCGCCCGCGTTTCTCTATGCGCCGTAGCAGCGTCCCGGTTGACGCCTGGAGATAGACCACGAGGTCGGGGGCCGGCACGGAAGTTTCGAGCGTTTGCGCGATAGAACTGTAAAGCGCCAGTTCGTCGTCCTGCAAGTTGATGGACGCGAAAATCCGGTCTTTGGCGAACATGTAGTCGCTCACGGTTACGCTGTGGAAGAGGTCCTGCTGGGCGACGACCTGCGTGAGCTGGCGGTGGCGCGAGAGGAGGAACCATAGCTGGGTCTGGAACGCGGCGGCCCGCCGGTCGGCGTAGAACTTGGACAAAAATGGGTTGCCCTCCACGTCCTCGCGGATCAGGCGCGTGCCGAGCTGCCGGCCGAGCAGGTCGCAGAGAGATGTTTTGCCCACGCCGAGCACACCCTCCACGCACAGGAAATTTATGTGCGGCGGAAATTTCAGATCCATTATCATTTCACGGCCCCCGTGTCTGTATAGTTCGCGTTCATGCTATCCGTCGCTAAACGGCGCCGGCACCCCGCCGCCGTCCTCGACCTCGTACCCGTCTGCAAGAAAAAATACATTCTGAGCGGCCACCAGCGCATCCATATCCTCATATAATTCTCCAGCCGTCCGGGAGCCGCCGGCAAGCGGGACTTTGATATCCGGCGATATCATCACCATACCCTCAAGGCAGAAACGGCGGTTCAGCAGCTCCGGGTGCGGGATCACAAGCGTTCTGGGCGGCGCGGAGACGTCGCTGATTTGCAGGCCGCCAAAGACGAGGATGTCGATGTCGGCGGTGCGCGGCCCCTTGGGGACGGTGCGCACGCGCCCCAGGCGGGACTCTATCATCTGGCAGTCGTCGAGGAGCTGGTACGGCGCGCCGGCATAGTACCCGGCGACGACCTTGTTAAGGTAGGGCAACTGCGGCTCGCTTACGCCCACCGCCTCCGTGGCCATCAGCCCCGACACCCGCATCCGCCCGCCCAGCACCCCAAGCAGCATCTGCTCCATTGAGTTGATGTAGAACTCGCGGTCCTCAATGTTGCTGCCGATACTGAGGATCACCACCGTTTTTTCCATCTACGCAGCCTTGATCTTCTCATGGACGGCGCTGACGATACGTTCGAAAAGCTCTTTGCCGCCGGCGGGGGTGATCGAACCGCTGTCCGGCGGCAGCATGAGGCCGTCCGGGCAGATCGCCTGGAATTTCTGGGGGTCGCGGCCACGCCTTTTCCACACCTTGTACTCCTCTTTATCGAGAGGCTTAGCGTCGATCCCTTCAAAAGGTTTCAGGCGGATGTACGACAGGAGCGAGAGTATAAGGCCGTCGTCGCGGTCTAAATCGGAGGCTTTGTCGCCGTTTAGCACGGTATTTATGTCGAAGAAAGCCATTTTCAGGCCCGGATACTTGAGCGTCATCCTCCGCATGACCTCGTCGGCCGGCCCCCAGTTGAACGGCGCCGCGTTTACCAAAAATATCCTGTTTATACCCTGGAATACGTACGAGTGCAGGATATCGCACAGCATGTTGACGAACGTATGGGGCTTGACCGCGGCGGCACCGGCAAACGAGATGAACGGCCCCGAACAGCTAAACGGGAGCAGCGGGGCAATCAGGATCCCGGACACGCGGGACAACTCCCGGGCGATCTCGAGGGCGCAGGCCGACTCGGCACCCACCTCCCCCACCGCGCCAAACGGCTCACAGCCGCCCAGCGGGAATATCACCGCCGGAACCTCACCGATGCGCCGGCGGACCTCCTCGTGAGTCAACCGCTCAATATCGTAAATATTTTCGTCTATATTATCCATAAAAACAGGCGTATTGTTGATTGTTGTTATTTATTGGGGGTAAATCGGAGTGAGAGGATTTGAACCTCCGGCCTCTTGGTCCCGAACCAAGCTACAATCCCCCCAAACCGCATTATTTAAGGCCTTTTGGCCGGACTATCAGCTAAATAACGCTCCAAAAAATAGCTATTTTGCAGCACTATAGCACTTTTTGCAGCACTTTTTTAACCTTTTCGGCGGGGAGCGTCCACCCCTTTTTCCCGCCGCCGTCATCATAAATATAGTTATTGCGCATACCCGGCGCAAAATATTTTCTTCTGCCTTAAATTAATCCCGCCAGACCCGGCGCCACATCCGTTACGGCCATCCGAGCCTCACCTAAAATTCGATTACACATTTATATCGATACAAATAGTTACGGCCTAATCCAGTCTTCCAACCTCGCAGCTCTTTTGACAAAATGCTATTCCGAATTTAATGATATCGTTGTAGCATTTGTTTTCCAGCGCTTTGGCGTATTTACCGTCTATTATCTGTTTTAGCGCCTCGTCGCGTTTCTTTTGGATCTCTCTCATGTCGGCTGTCCACTTAAGTTCTAATACCACAGCCTTGCCGCGGCCACTACGGTGCGTCATGACTATGTCGCATCTGCCGAGTCCGGTTTCACGGTTTGATTTCAGGTCATAATCGCGTATCCCGGCAAGGACGCCGAGCATTACCCCGTGATAAAAATCCTCCTTGCCGTCCATATAACTTATAGTCGATAAAAGAAATTCTCCTAACTCTTCCTGCACAACGGCGGCGTTGCCACTAAGAACCGCCTCGTGGAGTTTGCTAAAATCTTTTTGCTGTATTCGTTCGTTAAACCATTCTTTTATTTTGGTTATGTATATATACTTCAACTCCAAGTTAGGGATACACAACTCCAACACTTTCTCTACATCCATATAATGTTCACTAACCTTTTTCAGATAACCGGTAAAAAACAGAAAATTCCAGACATTGTCGGGGTCTTTATATATGTCGCCATAGGTTATATCCTCATGTACCGTTTTCGCAATAGTCCCGCCGGCCATCAGCGTTTCCAGTTCCTCCTTTGCCTCACCATCAACCATATCTATCATTTTACGGACTATATCGTTACCGCTGGTGTTTGCCCAGTACGGTTCGGGGGGCCTGTTTATGTGTGTACGCCAACCGCTCAACGCGTTTACGCAACTCCACGGGTTATATACCACCGTATCCCCGAATAAATAGCCATTATACCAATCCCTGAGTGTTCCCCGCTTCTCCTCCAAGCCGTAATATTTCAGTATAATATCTATCTCGTCCTGCGTGAAACCAAAGTATTCTGAATAATCGTTGCTTAGTACCGATATTATGCTGAGGTTGTTCAGACCTGTAAAAATGCTCTCTTTAGAGACACGCAGGCACCCGGTCATAACAGCAAGCTGTAAATACGGGTTATCTTTAAGCCCGCTGCTCAGGAATGGGCGAATGAAGTCTACCATCTCCTCGTAAAAACCGCGCACCCATGAATTTTCCAATGGGACATCGTATTCGTCTATCAAAACTATGACTTTTTGACCGTGGCAGCCAGCCAAACATTTGCAAAGAAACAGGAGCGACGTGGAATAATCGTCAAGAGAACCGTTGCGATCAGCCAATTTTTGAAACAACAGGCGGTCTGTCTCTTTGGTAATTTTTTCCATGACATATTCATGCCGGCTGAACTCTTCAGCCATAAAATTCTTCAACTGCGTATACGAACGCTCAAAAGTATCCCGTTTCACCTCTTTGAGGCTCAAAAATATCACCGGATACTTTCCCTGATGCCCCATATACCGCTCTCCGGCAGATTCAATCTTCAGCCCCCGGAACAGCGCCCGCGTATCCTTGCCGCCGATTGGCGCCGTATCCTCAAAAAAGCACTTCAGCATAGTCTGGTTCAGCGTCTTTCCGAAGCGGCGCGGGCGAGTACACAGGGTAACGGCGGAATCTCCGTCCAAAATATCCTTGACAAATAAGGTCTTATCGACATAGTATGACCCGCCTTCGATTAGCTGGTCGAAGAATGACTTACCTTTAGGCAGGGTGGCTAGGGTATTTTCGGTCTCCATAGCAATAATATAGTTTTTTTCAACAAAAAAAGCAACAAAATCTTATTTTGAGGCAGCGGCAGCCCCCTCAAAACCATAGACTGCGATCGCCGCCACAGAGATGAGGGAACCGCCGGCAACGGTTGCGCACCCTGTAGCACCAATCAGATTTTAATCTATGGAGTTGTAAAGCAAAAAAACGTGTAAGTGATTGATTTTTATGGGGTAAAAAAATCGGAGTGAGAGGATTTGAACCTCCGGCCTCTTGGTCCCGAACCAAGCGCGCTAACCGGACTGCGCTACACTCCGAAATCTCAACTGATACATAATATACGTTATGGTACGCCCAAAATGCAATTTTTTTATATTTTTGACACCATCCCGATATACCGCTCTAACCGCTCGGTCTCGTACTCCGCGATAAGCCGTACCATCGGCCCGGCCGATTGTCCGCTGCCGTAGTAGCTGCCGAAGCAATCGTAGTACTTACCACGGCCGGCGAATTTTATGTCTATCGGCAGCAACCCCGCCCTCATAAGCTCTAAATTAATGATGAGCCGCCCCACCCTGCCGTTGCCGTCTATGAAAGGGTGTATCCCCTCGAAACGCAGGTGGAACTCCGCGACGGCCTCAATGATGTGCATCCGGCCCTTCATATCAGGGTAGCCCGCTATGAGCTCCTCCATTTGGACGGGGACGAGGTATGGCTGCGGCGGGGTGTGGGACGCGCCCATTATGGCAACCGGGAGGCGCCTGTACACCCCCTTGTTGGCCGCATCGTTCATGAGGACGAGCGAGTGGATACCCTTGATATCCAACTCGGTCAGCCCGGCGCCCGCGCCAGCGATTGAGGCGATGTACTCGAACGCGTCCCTGTGGCCGATTGCCTCCAAATGCTCCCGCAAAGGCTTTTCGGCGATGGTGACGCCCTCCTGCAAAATGAGCGCGGTCTCCCGCAGGGTGAGGCTGCTGCCCTCGATCGCGTTTGAGTTGTAGGTGCTCTCGACCACAAACTCGCCGCGCAGCCGCCGCACCTCCGCCTCGCTAAGCGGCCGCAGGGCCCCCAGATCGTCTCTGAGCGCGTCTATTTTCGTGAAGTCCATAGAGATAAAAATAAGTCGCGCCGGAGACGGTTTTCAATGTTTTTATAGATAATCCTCAGCGGACAGGGCCTAATAACCCCGGATCGGGAGGCGACTCTTTTTCTGTAAATTTGGGAGCGTCGGCCAAACTCGTTATGTACTCAAGGGCCCGCTTCTGCCCCAGCGGGTTCAAACTGCGGAGCGCGTGGAACTCGTTCCTGTTCTGGGCAGCGAGGTTTAGGCACCGGCAACAATATTGTTACAGCCGCCGGATCTCGTCCACCGTTAGCCCGGTGATTTTAGAGATGGTATCAGGGGCTATGCTTTCGGATTTCATGGCCCTGGCTGCGTTATTCATGCTTTGCGCCACGCCTTCCCGCCAGCCTTCCTGCTTGTACTTTTCTTCATATTTTGTCAATAAACCGTTCTCCGCTAAAAGCTCTACAACATCTGCGTAATCGTCGTGTCTTTTCACAACCCCCTCCTTTTTTAGTATGTGTTCGTTTTCCGCCATAACCACCATAAACCACGTAGCCAGAGATACCTGATACTCTTCGTCTTCCTCCGGGAACTCTGAGGCCAGTTGGAACATTGCCCTGTTGATACCCGGCCTCAGCGCCTTCAGAAGCAACTCACTGTCATCCAACTCGGAAGTGACGACTACCTGTATAGCCAACGCCTTTCCCGGAGGACAACCCTTGACTATAATACACTCCCCTATCTCTGCGCAACACCCTGTAGTTAAATTCCTCCCTCAAGGCCTTAAACAACTCCAAGGGTTCGCGGACTCCTTGCGCGTGGGCTTGTGCGCACCGCCAACTTTCTTATTTTTGCTCATAATACACGTTTTCTCCGGTTAAATGGTTGACAATTAATAGAATATAAAGCATACTACTTCAAACAAGAACAAACTACGGGAATAAGTCATCCAAGAAAGGTAAACCGAGTGATTTGCAACCATCTTTCAGGCCGCCGGAACCGTAGCCCCGTTTTCACCCAAGAGAGTAACCGCTAAAAAACTGGCTCTACTCCCATTCTATTTGGTAAATGGTAATTTACCCGACACATTCATCGGAAACAAAACGATTTTGTAGGGGCGATCGTCCCCGATCGCCCGCGCCGGAATTGCGATATTGCGTTTGATTTGACGTATACCGCAATACCGGCATCGCGTGCGGGCACACAGGCCCGCCCCTACGTTGGATTGTTGGTGTATTTTGCGGGATATTGTAATCCATGCGTTGGCGGGCGACCGGGGACGGTCGCCCCTACAGG
>WQRV01000155.1 GCA_009786575.1 Chitinispirillia bacterium
GCGGACAATTCAAAACACCATGCTCTGGGCGTGGGCCGTGCCGCGTACCGGGTGTTCCAAATTTCACTATACGAACCGGGTTCCGCAACCGAGAGCGAATTCTTCGGCGGCCGAGCTTTTAATGCAAGTGATTACATGCTCCCGCCGGTGCCGCAAGCCGCCTCTTTTCCCCCGTATACGGTATCACGACAGCACAATGCACCGACAAAACATAATCCCATAGTCTTTTAAAGTCAAAGTCAAAGATAAACCCCAACTTACCGTCCCGGCCAAACATAATCCCAAATGCCGTTAAAAAATCCGCACCATCTGTCTGCCATAGATTATATTTAGGATATGGACATTTTAAACGAAGTTCTCGGCCCGATCCCGATCCCTCTTTTGGCCCTAATACTTTTCGGCCTCGTTTTCGGCTTTATGCTGTCGCGCTTTTTGCGTATGCCCGCCCATTTCCAGATGAAGGAGGATCTGCGCGACGAGATACGGTTTCGGCTCTCCAGCGAGCTGGTAGATGAGGCCGCGGCGGCGGAGGAGGCGGAGAAGGCCAGGGCGGAGGCGAAAAAGACCGCCGCTTCGAAAGAGGAAACCGCGGCCCCGCCGCCCGCCGCGCCGCCTGCGGGTGAGGCGGAAAAGCAGCCCTAAGGGCCTAAGCGGCCCCCGCCAGCTGGAAGTAAGAGTTGGCTTTCTGCCACTCCTTGTCTATGTTGTCGAACAGGCGCACAAGGTCTACGCTGTCTAACTTCAGGGAATTCCACGCGTTATCGTTGATTATCGGCACCTTGTTGTCGCCGCCGCTGCCGTAGCCCATGGCCCGGGCAAAGATGTCGGCGCAGTGGACGATCGCGGTGAGCTGCGAGCCGCTGCTGTCGGCCGTTGGGTTGTGGTGCGACGAGACCGCGCGCAGGATGTCGGGCGGCAGGCGCCACTGCTCCACGAGCATCCCCCCCGCCTCCTGGTGGTTTATGCCGAGGAGCTTGCACTCCGCGTCGTAGAAGAGAGACTTCGTCTTGTCGGCGAAATCGACCACGCGCATGAAGTCTTCGGGGGCCAGCTGGAACAGTATCAGCTTGCCGATGTCGTGGACGAGGCCCGCCACGAAGCACTCGTCCTTGTTGCCGTAGCCTATGGCCTGGGCGAGGCACTGCGCGCTGACCGCGCACGCCAGCGAGTGCTTGCGGAACTCCTGCGCCTCGAACTTGGCCGAGCCGGCGTCCATCTTGAATATCTCGAGCACGGAGGCCGTAAGGACAATGTTTTTTACCGTGGAGAAGCCGAGCAGCACAACCGCGTGGGAGACGCTCCCTATCTTGCCCGGAAAGCCGTAAAAGGGTGAGTTTACGAGTTTTAGCACGGTGGACGCCAGCACCTGGTCGGTGCGTATCGCCTGCCCGAGCTCGTCGGCGTTGGTGGCCGGGTTCTGCAGCATCTGCGTGATCTTGGCGATCACCGCCGGCTGCGTTTGAAGGTTGTTCATAGACTGGAGCCTGACCCGGATGTCGTTGCTCAGGGATTTTTGCATGGGTTACGCCCCGTTCTCGTGTTTTTGCAGTTTATGTGTGCACAGCGCGTCGAAGACCTTCTTCATGTTCGCGTTGTCGAGCGTGCCGAGGAACTTGTCGTAGAGGTCGCTCTTGATCTTGATGGGCGACGGGATCTCGGCCCTAACGCTCACCGACGAGGTGTCCTCGCCCTCTATGAAGACCTCGGCGATGCCCCAGTTGCGCAGCCGCCGCCCCAGTGCGGGCGTTACCGCCGTCCCCTTCTGGACAAGGACGTTCCCGGACGGCCCGGCGACATCCTGCGCCGCGATGCAGCCGGGCTCTATGTAATCGGTAGATATTTTACGCATAGCCAGCAATCTCCTGATGATATAATATACGATATGGCCGACGGCGGAAGGTAAAAAAATTTTTCGGACGGTTTTTTCCGGTAAATTTCCGCCCCGGCCTTGACATTGGCTCCGGCGTCACGTATATTAGTGCCGTTAGCCGCGGTTTTCCGGTTTTGCCCTCCCTCCGCCACCGGAAGTCCGCCCCGTCCCGCACGGCTGTGCCGGGTATTGCTTTTCGGGCGCGGATTTCGTATATTTAAACTATCTACCAAGCAGGAGGGTGTTATGAATGAAGCAGTATGGGCAAGAATTGAGGCAAATTTTGCCGAGGCAGCCGAGTTGTCAAAAAAGAACGAGGTCACGCTCGACAGGCTCGAAAAGGCCATCGAAACGTCGGCCGCAGAACGCGAGAAATCGTACGCGAAGCTCGAAAAAGCCATTTTCGGCGTTAACCGCGAGGTAAACGGCATCAGCAAAAGCAACGGAATGGCGGCCGAAGAGTATTTTTTCGAGTCGCTGGAGGAGTCGAAGACGTTTGGCGGCATGCACTTCGACCGCGTACGGGAAAATATCAAAAACAGCAAAAAATTAGAAGACGGCTCCACACTCGACGGCCAGTACGATATCGTGATGTACAATGATACCGCGGTATGTATCATCGAAGTAAAGTACAGATTCAAGAAGGACGATGTCAGAAATGTCGCGAAGTGGCACGCCGGCACCTTCAAAAGGCTCTTCCCCGAGTACGCCGGGTACGAAATCTACCTCGGCATCGGCAGCATGTGCTTTGAGGAAGACGTGGAAGAGGCCGCGCGGCAGCTTGGCATCGGGGTGCTGAAGGTCAAAGGCGACGCGGTGGAGATATACGACGAGAGCCTGAAAACATTCTGACAATTCGCAAACAGCGGCGGGGGATCAACCCCGCCCAATTTTTTTAGAATCAATCCGCATGCTTTTGACCTGCGCTACGTCGTCTATGACTTTCTGCGACCTGTCTACGGCCACGCTCTTCCAGATTTTGCGCCAGTCGTCTGCGTACCCCCGTTCAAAATTTTTGGTATAATTTTTTTGTGATAATTGTCATGGTAACAGTTGCACCAGTGGCAGGAACGCGGTCAAAATCCGTAAAAAGACCTTGTTATACCCAAATTATATCTAAATATACCTAAAAACATCTAAATATAGTTAAATATAGCTAAACAATATCTGAAAAGTACGGGAAAAATTGTCTTTTTTGGCATAATCCTGTACAATAAACGTTCTCCACGTGATACCCAAGGGCCGGTTTTAAGTCTGCCCCGCCCTTGACTTCTGCCCAACAAAAAATTTATTTGCGCGGAGGAGGGTGGCGCAAATTATATTAATCGGGTATTATTGACCAGCCGTAATACTGGATCAAAGAACAGTTTTCACAAACGCCAACATTACCATGGGAGTTATGTATATAATGAAAAAACACGTGTATCCTGCAGGAGCTAAATTAATCTTTACGGCATTTATCATCTTGAGTTTCGCCAACATGCCGGCAACGGCGCAAATGTCAACATTCACCGACCAGCGGGACGGTAAAAAGTATCGGACGGTGCAAATTGGCGAACAAACATGGATGGCGGAGAATCTGAACTTTAAAACCAATGTTTCGTGGTGTTACGATGACAATGATAATAACTGCGAGAAATACGGGCGGCTTTACGAAAGAAAGACCGCGTTGGGTGTTTGTCCGGCGGGCTGGCGTTTGCCAACCCGTGAAGAGTGCAGGGGGCTTGTTCAGACCGCCGGGGGCAGGGATATTGCCGTTCGGGCGCTTAAATCAAAAGCCGCCTGGAATAGCGGCTCCAGTACCGACGAATTTGGTTTCTCCGCCATGCCAGGCGGTACCGTTACTTGCGACGAAGAGGGTTGTGAGTTCGAAGGTATTGGCGAGTACGGTTCCTGGCGCAGTGCCACGCAGTCTGATAACCACGAAGACGCCTTTTGGTTCTGGAGTATGTCGGGCCACAATATTGGCTCGACGTTTGACGGTAGCCATGAGGGCTCGGAGGGACGCTCCGTGCGTTGTATTCAGGATGCGGCAGAAACCGGTATCAGGGAACTCAAGGCACCGGTAGAGCCGGCGATTCGGGAAGAACCGCAGCTGGCCCAACCGCCTCTTCCGCAGCCGGTTCAACCGCCCCCGGTTCGGCTGCCGCAGCCCACCCTGCAACCACCGCAACCGCAGCCCGCGCAAAACAGGGCTGCTACCGTCAAAAAGGGTACGAGCATTACCATTTTTGCCCCGGAAGCGGTTGGCTTGGCGGAGCCCCTGAGCTACATCCCCGCGCTGGTACAGGGCGAGTTCGTCAGCAACTTTTCAAGTTACTCCGGTATTGAGGTGCTGGACTGGGAACGCCTTGACGATATCTACCTGAAACTCTTCTCGGAGAAATACGATGACAACGCTGAAGCAAAGCTGGATTTGGGGAATCTGACACCCACGACCCACTTTTTGAGTGGGAAAATCACCAAAACGGGGACTGCCTACAACTTTCAAATCAGCGTTGTCAAGACCGATGACAAGAGGACAGTAGCCATGTTTTCGGACAACTTTTCTTTTGGAGACCTGAGCAACCTGACCGCCGTACGGCGTGCTTCGCTTAAATTGCTTCAGGACATGGGTGTGACACTCACCGCACGGGCGCGGCAGGAGCTTGCCGGAGCGGCGGAGGAAAACCATGTAAACGCGCAAAACGCATTTGCCCGAGGCAGAGACGCACAAAGACAGGGAACCGAGATCGCTGCGCTGAGCTACTACTTTCAGGCAGCAGCTTTCGACCCATCCCTGCGGGAAGCCGTAAACCGATCTTCCATACTCAATGCCAACATCACAAGCGGTAACATAGGCGATAACGTCCGCAACGACATAGCGTGGCGGAAACAGTGGGTCGAGAGGCTTGAGGAAACGGAACGCTTTTTTGACAATTTCAATAAGATTGAAACTATGCCCTATACGCTGTTTTATACAAATAATATTAAACAGGGCGCGGTCAATTACCAGAATGAGACCGTGGCCATGAGTATAGAAACATACCTATACGGCAGCAGTATCTGGACGATTTCAATGGAACGCGCGCTGCAGGCGGTATACGATGGCTTAAATGCTACCGGAAGAAAAGATGTCTGGCAATTGGGCAGCTGGCCGCAACGGGGCGTAACCCAACGTAACGCCTTTGCAGGACAGCGCAATAGCTTTTCGGTCGTATTCGAACTGCTGAACAACCAAAATAAGGTAATTGGCAGGCAAACCCTGCAATCAGGCGGCTCATGGGGGCTAAACTGGAGTGGCCGCCCCAGCATCAATATTTCAGGTGGCGACAGGAAAACCTTGAACTTCCAGAATGTCAGCGCAAACGAGATAACCGATAGAATGACGATACGGGTCGCCAGCGTAAACGGTGAAGATGCGGAAATTGCCGCCGTAAACGGTGTTCTGCAGATACGCGCTATTACCGCGGATGAAGTTGCAGCAAATGACAGATTTCGGTTTGTAAAGGGAGAAGTGCAAGGTTTTGCGAACAGAAACAATAAAGAGGCCGAACTTATTATTCCTAGTACTATTTGGGGCGATCCGGTTGTTTCCATCGGCGATCGGGCATTCAAAGGCGCAAGATTAACCAACAGGATAATCATACCTAACAGCGTTAAATCTATCGGCCAGGAGGTGTTTTGGGGCAATAAACAAATATATCAAATTATCATAGGGGCAAATGTAGCTATGGCAGGAAATCCATTTAGATACGAAGATAGATATCAAGACAACGACGGTCGTATGCGTACTATTATTAACGACAACAATGGTTTTCAGGATTATTATAACAAAACAGGCAAAAAGGCAGGTGTATATGTCAACAATAATTTCAGGTGGACATATGGCTCCACACATGAAGAATCAATAAAACAACAACAAAAAACGTTTGACGCCGAACTCAAAAAAACGGATATTTATACTAGAAGATTTCGTGCTGGAATCAAGGGAATTTATGGCGCGAATCGAGATTATGGTAGTAGCTGGATTGGTGATAACTACGGAGTTGGAGGGTTAATGAATATAATGCTTTGGCAACAAATGAAAAGTACACGAAATCCGATGGGAGATACAGTTCAGGTTCTTGCAGGCATGTATTTTCTAGGAATTCATACCGGTGCTGATTTACTGAGGAGAAACTACTCCGTCAACACGTATGATGACGTGCAATATGTAAATGTAAATGATATGGTTATAAGCATACCTGTATTTCTACAAACAGGTATACGTATAGTAACGATTGAAGCTGGACTTCGAGTAGATATACCATTCAGCTCAGATAGCGAGTATAGCGTATCATCACCTATTTTCGGGGTTGGTTTTGGAGTAAGTCTTCAAATTTCACATTTAGTGATAGATTTCAGGAGGAGTAACGACATTGGTGTAAGGTTTGGTGAAAAAAATAAACGGATCCAACAAACCAACTGGGGTGTAGGCTGGATATTTTAGTCAATTCTGCCGCCCCACTCTGCCTTGGGCACTGGGGCGGTTTTTCCGATAATGTTCTGTCCTCCCGCCCCAGACATTGTCCCTGGCAGAGATGGTTCAGTATTTTTGACAGATTTCCCGGCGCGTTTAGGGCGCGTCATGTCTGCGGTAAATGATAATTTAGCGTAGCTAAAATCAAAGTCAAGGTCAAAATATTATGGGATAATGTTTTGTCGCCTCATTGAGCCGACGCCATCCCATGATACGGGGGAAAAGAGGCCCCTTGCGGCACGGGCGGGAGCATGCAATCACTTGCATTAAAAGCTCGGCCGCCGAAGAATTC
>WQRV01000156.1 GCA_009786575.1 Chitinispirillia bacterium
ACCCCGGATTATTGGTGATTTTGACGTTTAATCATGTTAATCCTTTAATCAGGCAAATCATGGTTCAGACAATCATCAACACACCGATAAACCCCAATTTATCCGTATCGTATACAAAATCGGGTGCAGAAACAAAACAAGGGCGGCCTTGCGGGCCGCCCTTGTGTTTTACAGATACATCGCAACGCCGCAGCTATCAGGGCCTGAGCGGATTGCATCCAGCCGGATCCTGACCGATATGCGGCTGGTTGGGATTCGTGATGCAAGGATTGTCTTGATTGCTCACCCGGCACTCCATCATTGTAACCTTTTTGGCATGGGCATCGCCATCCACGCAGCCGTCGCCGCTGGCGTTCACATCGCAGGATGCGCACATGCCGGTTGACGGCGCGCCGCCCCACGGGTAACTGGCGGTGTACCCGGCCTCCGGGATGACGCCGTTCCTGAACCAACAGCCGCCGTTGCCGTATTCGGAGGGCTGGCCGAAGTCGCAGTAGTAGCCGCCCTGGCCGGAGACTACGCCGTATTCGTCGGCGTTGCACCTGGCAGCGGTCATCGGGGTGGTGTTGCCGAAGCCGAAGTCGCACAGTACGCCGGGAACGGGGGCGCCGTAAGAGGGGCAGGTGGTAACAACTGTGCCCTCTTTGTCGGTACAGGAGGTCTTTATGTTTTCGGATGCGGGGATTCCATAGCATCCGCCAAAAGTGTCCCCGTTGTACGAGACGGGTTCGCCGAAGTCGCAGTAGCCCTGGAACTCGTCGTCTTTTTTGTCGTCCCCGCAGAGCGCAAACATCAACAGCGCGGAGCCCGCGACGGTGGCCGCGATCCCGCTTTTAAAGATTTTCCGGTAAGAACGGTTCATTGTGAACTGCCTCCTCTTTCTTAATGTTAGGTTAAAATTTAGCATCCAGCGGCCAGAAACCAGCAAATCCGGCGCTGTCTGCCGATTGATATGTCGTTATAATATATAAATATATGTATATTATTCGGTTAAATGCAAGGGAAAAAGCGTTTTTTTGGAAAAAATTACCGGTTGGGGCCAAAGATTGCTGCCGAAGCCAAAATTTTATGCTGCGTTTACTTGCAATTTTAGCCGTTTTTCATTATATTAATGTATGGATATTTTTATACATTATGTACCGTCGGCATTCAAGCATGGCCTGACCAGAACAAATATCAGGTGTGCCATGCTGAATTGGTTATATAATGATATATTTGAGGACGACCCGGAAAAACACTTGTTGATAGGGTTTGACGATAACGCGAATTTATTGGAAATTATGTATAACGTCATTGATGGGCAGAGGGTAAAGGTATTCCACGCAATGAAATGCAGGAATGTTTTTTTGCCGCTGCTCGGCAATCAGGGAGGTGAGTGTAATGGCTGATTTAACGGATGAGGAATACGATGTTCTGGACGATTACTGGACGGCGCACACCCCCAAGCTCTCCGGCGACGGTAAGAGCGGGTTTTTCGCGAAGCATGCCCAAAGCTGCGACCATCTCGTTCTTGTTGACGACCTGACCGCCGGTTGGCTGCGCATCAAAGCCGCAGCCGCCCATACTACGCCCGATGCGATCATTGGGGATTTGATCCGCAGAGAGATTGCCGCCGCGTCTGTTTGAATGCAAGGGAAAAAGCGTTTTTTGGAAAAAATTACCGGTTGGGGCCGGAAATTATGGCCGCAGCGGCCCCATCGGCGAGCCGGATATTCACGTTGTCGCCGGTCTTGAGCTGATTGACGCTTTTGACAGTTTGTCCGCTGTTATCCCGCACTACTGCGTACCCGCGTCCCAGAACGGCGAGCGGGCTTAGGTCGTTGAGCCTGGCGGAGGCCGATTTGAGGCAGTTGTTTTTTGACTGCACCGCTCGCTTTATATCCATGTACAGGCTGCCCCGGACATCGTCCAGCCACTGTTCGTGCGCCTGGATGGCGCGGAAGGGGCGGGAGAGGGCGCGGGACGACTTTATCCGCCTGACCCTGTTGTTGACATCTGTCAGATACCGGTTTATGCCGCCGGAGAAACGGGATTTCAGCTGCTCGAAGTACCGCTTGCTCTCCTGCGTGTCGGCGACGGCCATCTCGGCGGCCGCCGACGGGGTAGGGGCGCGCAGGTCGGCTGTGAAGTCCGCAATCGTAAAATCAATCTCGTGGCCGACTGCGGATATGATGGGGATGGCGGACTCGTGGATGGCCCTCGCTACAACCTCCTCGTTGAACGCCCAGAGGTCTTCGATTGCCCCGCCGCCGCGGCCTACTATCATCAGGTCCACTTTTCCATAGGCGTTCATCATGCGGATAGATTTGGCTATCTGCGCGGCGGCTTTGTCCCCCTGTACTAATGTGTCGATGAGGATAATATCGGTCTGCGGCGCACGCTTGGCGACCACGCGCACTATGTCCCACAGCGCAGCGCCCTTTCGGCTGGTGATTACGCCGAGGGTGGACACGGAAGGCGGGAGAGGCTTTTTGTGCCTGTCGTCGAACAGCCCTTCCGCAAGAAGTTTGGCCTTGAGTTTTTCAAATTTGAGGTGGAGCGCGCCTTCACCGGCGGGCATCATCTTGTGCACGTTGAGCTGGTAGCAGCCGTTTTTAACGTAGACGCCTATCGAGGCTATCGCGAAGACGGCCATGTTGTCGCGCGGGCGGAAATCGAGCTTATCGGCCGCGGACCGCCACATCACGCCGGGGATCTGGCTGTTCTCGTCCTTCATCTTAAAGTAGCAGTGCCCGCTGGGGTACGATTTCCACCCGCTCAGTTCGCCCTCTACCCATACGAGCGTATTGTGCTGTTCGAAGATTTGGGAGATGCCGGAGTTGACCTCGGTGACGGTGTAGGGCCGCCCGGCTTCCCGCGGTGTTAAGAACTCAAAGTAGGGGAGGCCGTCTTCGCCGCTGTCGTAACAGAGATCGTCACTCATCAACATGCTGCCCGTCAAACGTGATATGCTCGAAAATCCTGGATATCGACACCGCTTTCCCGCTATGATCATCCGCCTCGATAATAACCCCGTTGACCATTGCGCCCTCCTCGCTCGGCTCGAACCTCACGTAGGTTTGCAGGAGGTACTTTTTGATGACCCCCTCCGGCTTCATCCCGATGATCGACGCCCCCGGCCCCGTCATCCCCGCGTCGGTGATGAACGCCGTGCCGCGGGGCAGGATGTGCTCGTCGGCGGTCTGGACGTGGGTGTGCGTGCCGACCAGTGCGCTGATCTGCCCGTCGAGATGCCACGCGAGCGCCGCCTTCTCGCTCGACGCCTCGGCGTGGAAGTCTACGAGTATGACGGGCGTCTCCTTTTTCAGCTCGCTTACGGCGTCCTGCGTCATCCTGAACGGGCAGTCTAACGACTCGTGCATGAACGTGCGCCCCATGACGTTGATCACGCCGATTTTGCGGCCGTCCTCAAGCGTAAAGATTGTTGACCCGTGGCCGAGGTTATTGGGAGGGTAGTTTAACGGGCGCAGTACGATAGGCTCGGCCATGAAGGAGTAGTCTTTGTCGTCAACGGAGAAGGAGTGGTTCCCCCCGGTGATGACGTTGAGGCCGTACTTGCGGAGCTTGCGGAACAAATTTTTCGTCATCCCGCGCCCGCCCGACACGTTCTCCCCGTTGCCGACGCACACGTCTATGCGGTTGTCCGCGATGAGGGGGGAGAGCCTTTCGGCCAAGACCCTCCTCCCCACGTTCCCGAAGATGTCGCCGATAAAAAGAATCCTCATATCGATACGTTATTTCGCGAACTCCGTGAACCTGATCTCCCGGATGATCGTTACCTTGATCTGGCCCGGGTACTCCATCTCGTCTTGAATTTTCTGCGAAATCTGCCCGGCCAGTTCCTGCGCCTGCGCGTCGTTTATCGTTTCGGGCTCGACCATTACCCGTATCTCGCGGCCGGCCTGTATGACGTAGGACTTCTGGACGCCGCGGAACGAGTCGGCGATGTCTTCGAGGTTCGTCAGGCGGTTGACGTAGTTGGTCAGCGTCTCGCGCCGCACGCCGGGGCGTGTGCTCGATATCGTGTCGGCCGCCTGTATGAGTATCGGGTACATCGATATGGGCGGCACGTCTTCGTGGTGCGCTGCGACCGCGTTGCAGATTATGTCGTTCTCGCCGTTTTTCGCGGCGATCTCGGCGCCGAGCTCGGAGTGGGTGCCCTCGGTCTCGCGGTCGATCGCCTTGCCGATGTCGTGCAGCAGGCCGGCGCGGATGGCGGTTTTCGGGTCGAGGCCGAGCTCCGACGCCATCAATCCGGCCAGAAGCGCGACCTCCTTGCTGTGCTGGAGGACGTTCTGCCCGTACGACGTGCGGTACTTGAGGCGCCCCAGCATCTCCACGACTTTCGGCTTGAGGCCGTGCACATCGAGCTCGAAAATGACCTCCTCGGCGGCCTCTTTCATGATCTTGTCGAGCTCCTTCTCGCTCTTCTTGATCAGTTCCTCGATGCGGCCGGGGTGGATGCGCCCGTCGGTGATCAGCTTTTCCAGAGCTAACCGTGCGATCTCGCGGCGGATCGGGTCGAAACCGGAGAGGATAACCGCTTCCGGGGTGTCGTCTACGATAACATCGATGCCCGTGGCCTCCTCGAACGACCTGATGTTCCTGCCCTCGCGTCCTATGATCCTGCCCTTCATCTCGTCGCTGGGGAGGTGGACCACCGAGACGGTGGACTCGACGGTGGTGTCGGCGGCGCAGCGCTGGATCGACTGTATGATGATCTCCTTGGCCTCCTTCTCAGCCTCGGCCTTCGCCTGGTCCTTGATCTCCTTTATCATCTGCGCGGACTCGTAGCGGACCTGCCCCTCCAGATTCTCTAAGAGCATCTTCTTGGCCTCGGCCTGCGTCATGTTCGATATCTTTTCGAGTTTGTCGTTTTGCAGCGCGATGAGGCGCGTCAGTTCGTTGTCCTTGGTGCGCAGGGTTTTCTCCTTGGAGTTGAGGAAGCCCTCGCGGGCGTTGAACTCCGACTCCCGCTTGTTGACCTGGTCCTGCTGCCTCTTTACGTCTATGTCGGCTTCCTTGATGCGCTGCTGCTCCTGCCGGATCTGCTCGCGCGTTTTGGCGGCGTCCTTCTCGAACTCGGTCTTGGCCCTGAACCACTCGTCTTTCGACTCAAGGATGGCCGTCTTCTTCTGGATTTCCGCCTCGTTTTTCGCCTCTTTCAGTATACGGTCCGACTCGCGCTTGATCTCGGCCTCCTGCCGCTGCCTGTAGCTGCGATCGACCGAAACGCGCCAAAAGAACCCGCCCCCGAAACCGATGGCTCCGGCTCCGATGGCTACGAGGATGTATGGAAGAAACTCTTGCATTAAAAACCCCCAATCTGGTTATATGTATATATGTATAATCCGGTACAGACAAAGTACCGGTGCTTTTCACGCATTTAGATTCACCGATTAAATATTATACCTGCGCTGTCCTGCAACATCACGGTTGTCGTGCGGTTGCAGGGCGGCGCGGGTAATCGTTTCTTCAAAAAAACTGTGGGAGGGGAGCGGTAACATGGGCACAGATCGCGCTGAAATCAGCGCGGTGCGCATATCGCATGAGAGTGGGGGCGGGGGGCCGCCATATAAAATAAGTTTTACGCCAAGGCACAACGCGTCAACAGCAACGCGCCTGACATCAACACAACACACACCGCCGAGGTTCACAAAAAACGGGGAAAAAGAGCCCCACCGCGTCAACCGCCGCCTTTTTCGGCGCCGATTTTGCCGGTGATGGACTTGATTTTCTCCTCGTATGCCTGCACTTTTTTCGCTTCAGCCTCGTATTTAGCCTTGGTTTCGAACAGCTCACCCGCAATATTCAAGGCGGAAAGGACCGCAACCTTCACGTTGTCGCTGGACGCGGTGAGCGTTTGCAGCTCCGCAATCCTGGCGTTTACGTACTGGGCGACCTGCTTGGTCGTCTCGGCGTCCGTTTCGCTCTTGAGTACAAAATCCAGATTAAAGATTCTTACCCGCACACTCTCAGAGCCCATAAGCTCTCTTCCTCCCGCAGCCGTAATCCGGCTAACGTCACTCCATAGAATCAAGTTTGGCGATCATCTCTTTGATGCGCGATGACGCCTCGCTGATCTTTGCCCGCTGTTCGTCAGCGTCCGCCTTGAACTCTTCAAGCTGCTTTGCCAAATCGCCCTTCTCGCCATTCAGGGCCTCAATCTGCCCCTTCAAACCATCAATCTCCCCCCTAAGCGCGTCGTACTGACCGGCGTTGTTCTCCTCGGACGCCTTGAAAGCGGCGTTTTCGGCGCGGAGAGCGGCGTTCTCGGCCTTCAAATCGTCCTGCCGCTTCGCCAGGTTTTCCAATTCCGCAAGGAAATCTATAGACATTCAAACTCCCTTCTAGTGATTTATATGATATATATATATTAAGCGCGGGCGGGGTCAGCCGCCTGCGCGTCTTAGAGTAATATAATACGTGTAATGCGTAAATACCAAGAAAATAAAAAATTATGAACAATTTAAAAACAAATTGGGAACAATTTTGCGGGGGTAAATGGGAATTTATCGTTGGGATGATTCGCCTTTTTTGTCTGAACCATGATTTACATGATTAAAGGATTAACATGATTAAACGTCAAAATCACCAAT
>WQRV01000157.1 GCA_009786575.1 Chitinispirillia bacterium
TTAAAGGATTAACATGATTAAACGTCAAAATCACCAATAATCCGGGTTTTGATAACGATAATGCCCGTAGGGGCGACCGTCCCCGGTCGCCCGCCAACGCATGGATTGCGTTATACGTTGAAATCAAACGCAATATCGCAATTCCGGCGGGCGATCGGGGACGATCGCCCCTACAAAACCGTTTTGTTTCCGTCGAAACCGTATATCCATCAAACTGGTAAACCCCAATTTATAATTATTTATTTGCAAACGCGCCATTATATATATTATATATGATGTATTATCATCCTATATAAGGATATGCTATGCCTACGAAACAAGAAGCTCTGAATTACCACGAAAGCGGACGCCCCGGCAAGATTGAGGTAGTCTCGACCAAGCCCTGCCGGACGCAGAACGACCTGTCGCTGGCCTACACTCCCGGCGTGGCCGAGCCCTGCCGGGAGATTGAGCGCGACTCTCTGGCGGCGTACCGCTACACCGCGCGGGGGAACTTAGTCGCGGTCATCACCGACGGCACCGCGGTCCTCGGCCTCGGCAACATCGGCCCGCTGGCCGGCAAGCCGGTGATGGAGGGTAAGGGTATCCTCTTCAAGCGGTTCGCCGACATCGACGTCTTCGACATCGAGCTGGCCGCGGCGAACCCCGACGAGTTCATCAACACGGTAGTGGCGATGGAGCCGACGTTCGGAGGGATAAACTTAGAGGACATCAAGGCGCCGGAGTGCTTTTACATAGAGGAGGAGCTCAAGCGGCGGATGGGGATCCCGGTGTTCCACGACGACCAGCACGGCACGGCGATCATCTCCGGGGCGGCGCTCTTAAACGCGGCGCTCCTGCAGGACAAGGCGCTCGGCGAGATGAAGGTGGTCTTCTCCGGCGCGGGCGCGGCGGCGATCTCGTGCGCGCACCTCTACGTAAAGCTCGGCGTTAAGATGGAGAACATCATCCTCGTAGACTCAAGCGGCGTAGTCTACAAAGACCGGCTGGGCGGGATGAACAAGTACAAGGAGCCGTTCGCAGTAGACACCGACAAGCGGACGCTGGCCGAGGCTATGGAGGGGGCCGACCTCTTCGCCGGCCTGAGCGCCGCGGGGTTAGTCTCAAAAGAGATGGTGGAAAGCATGGCCAAGCGCCCGGCGGTATTCGCTATGGCCAACCCCGACCCGGAAATAACCTACGACGCGGCCAAGTCCGTCCGCGGCGACCTTATCATGGCTACGGGCCGCAGCGACTTCCCCAACCAGGTCAACAATGTGCTCGGCTTCCCGTTCATCTTCCGCGGCGCACTCGACGTGCGGGCATCCGCCATCAACGAGGAGATGAAGATCGCGGCCACAAAGGCGCTCGCCGAACTCGCAACGCGCGGCGACATCCCGCAGTCCGTCTTAAACGCCTACGGCCTCACATCGCTCAAATTCGGCCCCGAATACATAATCCCCAAACCGCTCGACCCGCGCGTATTAGTGGAAGAGAGCATCGCGGTCGCCAAAGCGGCCATAGATACCGGGGTCGCGGGCAATAAGGATATCGATTTCGTCAAGTACAGGGATCACCTGGAGAAAATGGCGGAAAAATTGTCCGAACGATGAGAACAGTACTATATTCATCCATCGTAAATACCGTCAGGCAAATGTGCATAGACGCCGCGTACGTGCTGCCGGATGATGTCCTGGCCCGAATCAAACAAGCGCACTCGGACGAAACATTCCCCCGGGCGCGGGATATCCTCGGCCAAATCATCGAAAACGCCAATATCGCCGCTGAGAAAAAAATACCCGTCTGCCAAGATACCGGATTTGCGCTGTTTTTCGTAAAAATGGGGTGCGGCGTAAGGGTTGACGGCGGGAACCTGAACGATGCGGTAAACGAGGGGACGCGGAAGGGGTACGCGGAAGGGTACCTGCGGGGCTCAATAGTCAACGATCCCGTCTTCGACCGCAAGAATACATCCGGCAACACGCCCGCGCTAATACATGTTGATTTAGTTGACGGGGAGCAATTCGAGATCACCATCCTCCCCAAAGGCGGCGGGTGCGAAAATATGGGCGGGCTGGCCATGCTCAAGCCTGCCGACGGGCTGCCGGGGATAATAAAATTCGTGCGGGAAACAGTCGCCGGCGCGGGCGGAAACCCCTGCCCCCCAACAGTAGTAGGCGTAGGGATAGGCGGGACGGCTGATGCCGCGTGTTTGCTGGCAAAGAAAGCGCTGCTGAGGCCGGTGGGTGTCAATCATGCAGACAATCGATACGCCAAATTAGAAAACGGGCTGCTGGAAGAGATAAACGCCAGCGGCATAGGCCCCCAAGGGCTCGGGGGAAAGCACACCGCCCTGTGGGTATCCGTAGAATACATGCCCTGCCACATCGCATCCATGCCGGTAGCGGTAAGCATCAACTGCCACGCGGCAAGAAGGCTGACGGCGGTACTATGAGCGATACCATCAATAATATCAACGGCGCTAAGGACGCCAAGGGTGTCTGCGGTACCGCAATCATCAAAATATCAACGCCTGTTGACAGGGGGGCATTGATGTCTTTAAGGGCCGGCGATAATGTCTTGCTGACCGGGACAATCTACACCGCGAGAGACGCCGCGCACAAACGGTTTATTGAGTGCATTGACAAAGGGGAACCGCTGCCGTTATCCTTAGATAACCAAATCATCTACTACTGCGGCCCAACGCCGCCCGCCCCAAATCACTGCATCGGCAGCGCGGGGCCGACCACCAGTTCCCGGATGGACAAATACGCGCCAGACATCCTCCGCAAAACCGGGCTGTCCGCAATGATCGGCAAAGGCGGGCGCAGTATAGATGTTATCAGCGCAATCAAGGAGTGCGGCGCGGTGTATTTCGCGGCGGCGGGCGGCGCGGGGGCGCTGATATCGTCCCGCATAAAATCATCGCAAATTATTTGTTATGACGATTTAGGCCCGGAAGCCGTCTACAAATTCGAGGTAGAATCGATGCCGCTAATCGTCGCCGTGGATTCGGCCGGGAACGATCTGTACGAATCAGGCCCGCAAGAGTACCTATCCCAAAAATCCCGTTAGCGGCGAAGACGCGTTCGCCGTCCTTGACGACCCGGCCATCCCAGCCAGATAAGCCAGCCGCCCCGCCCTTACGGCGTGCCTGAACGCCCTTGCCATGCCGACCGGATCGTCGCTCGCCGCGATCGCCGTATTCAATAGCACCGCAGCCGCCCCCATCTCCATAGCCTCAGCCGCGTGGGAGGGCTTGCCTATCCCCGCGTCAACTATCACCGGCACGTCTTTCAACTCTGCTATCATTATCTCTATCAGCTCCGCCGTCCTCAACCCCCGGTTGGTGCCGATAGGCGCGCCGAGCGGCATGACGGCGGCGGCACCCGCGTCAACCAACCTGCGCGCGGCGTACAGGTCGGGGCACATGTACGGCAGGACGATGAACCCCTCCTTCGCCAAAATTTCCGTAGCCTTTATCGTCTCCTGATTGTCAGGCAGAAGGTACGCGCTGTCGCTGATGACCTCGATCTTCACCCAGTCCCCGCACCCCACAGCCCTTGCCAACCGCGCTATCCGCACAGCTTCATCGGCATTTCTCGCGCCTGACGTATTCGGCAATAATATTTTACCTTTGGGGATGTGCGAGAGAATGCCGTCGCCCGGCTTATCCATATCGACCCGCCGCAGCGCTACGGTGATGATGTCGCACTCCGCGGCTTCGAGGACTTCCGGGATGATCCGGTCGTCGCGGTACTTGCCGGAGCCGGTGATCAGGCGGGAGCGCACCGTCACCCCGCCTATTATCAGGCTGTCATTACCGTTATCATTATTATTTGTATTGGTGCTCAATGTATCGAAGCCCTTTCAAGGCCAGCGCCTATTCTTTGTTATAGACGCATTCGCCGGGGGGGACGGATTTCGTTATCCACGTATTCCCGCCGATCACCGCGCCCTTACCTATCACCGTACTGCCGCCCAGAATCGTGGCGTTGGCGTAGATTATCACGTCGTCCTCGATGTCCGGGTGGCGCTTCTGGCCAGTCCTCGGCTTGCCGTCCTTGTCGAACGGCGATGTAGCGCCGAGCGTTACGCCCTGGTACACCTTCACGTTCCTGCCGATACTGCACGTCTCCCCTATCACCACGCCGGTGCCGTGGTCTATGAAGAACCCCGGCCCGATCTGCGCCCCCGGATGTATATCGATACCGGTGCGCGAGTGCGCGCGCTCTGAGAGGATCCGCGGGATGATCGGCACCCCCAGCGCGTAGAGCCGGTGGGCGACGCGGTGCGTGGCAATCGCCTCTACACACGGGTAGCTGAGGATGATCTCGTCCAAAAACTGCGCGGCAGGATCGCCCGCCTCGGCCGCGCTGATATCCTGAAGCAGCGTCGCCCGTATTTCCGGCAGCGACTCTATGAGGCTGACCAGCGCCTCCCGCGCCTTCTCCTCGCAGCTGCAGTCGTCGCACTTATCCTTGAGGCAGCGGTACCTGAGAACCTCGCGGATGTGCTTGACAAGGCGGAAACTGATGTGGCGCAGCATGTCGGCAATGAAAAAATTGGTATCGGCCTTGCCGACCTTGTCCCTGCTGTAGTATCCGGGGAACAGTACCGCCAGAATATCGTCGAGCACCTCATATATCTCGTTGCGCCCGGCAAGGTCGAGGCCGTCGTCGCTCTTAGCCTCCGGGCCGGCGGAGAGGTCCTTTTCCAGCCGGTCAACAATTTGCGGCAAACGCTCGTTCATCCATTTTGTCAGGTCCATGCCGCAATCCCCCGCACCCTTAATACGATGTAGACTGGTGGAGGTATTTTATCCACTGCGTGAAGAACTCGGTCCGGTGCGAGCGCCAGAGGTTCTTAGGGTTGTCGAGGTCCACGTTCAGCGGCGGATCTACGTCGAGCCGCCCCTTGTCGGCATCGCGGCGGTACTCCTCCACAAGGCGGCGCGCCTCGTATTCGGGGTGGCCGAGGTGGATGAGGAACCTGTTATCGGTGCTCTCGAAGATAATGTACCCCGCGCCCTCAGCGTGCGCCAGCAAATGCAAGTTACCCTTGTCGCGCTCACGCTCAAGCGCCGCGTCTTCGATGCCCGAGTGGCGGCTCTGGGCGCACCAGAACCAGTCGTCCATCTCGCCGGTTATCATGTGGTCGCGCACGAGGTTGACGGTTTTGTATACGCCGAATATCTTCTTACTGTAGAGCGTCTTGTCTATCCCCAGATACTTCGCCAGCGCGAGCCCCCCCCAGCAGATGCCCAGGGTGGAGGTAACATTCTTCCGCGAGTACTTGAGGATGCGCTTGATCTCCTCCCAATAGACCACGTCTTCAAACGGTATCTCCTCCACCGGCGCGCCGGTAAGGATCAGCCCGTCGAGCCGCGAGCGGGCCACCGCCTCCTCGAACGTGACGTAGAGCTTGTCTAAATGGGTGCGGTCGCTCGAGTTATAGTTGTGCGTCTTGAGCCTGATCCACACCGGCTCAATCTGCAAAACCGAGCGGCCCAGCGGGTGTAGCAGGCTGAACTCGTACGTCTCGGCCCGCGGCATAATGTTGAGGATTCCGACCCGCAGGGCCCGTATATCCTCCCTGAGCGCGTCCTCAGTCGCAATGCACTGAACCTGCCGGCCCTCAAGCGCCGCCTTCGCGTGGTAATCCTTGGGTACTACAATGGTCATTCTTTTTATACCCTCTGTATTGACGAACCAATACGGATTAATGGTACGGGGCAACGCGTGGATATAAAATAATATATGGCGTAATTAAAAACAATATGGGATTATATTTTAAATTGGGGTTTACCACCCCGCCATAATATATATTGGATATACCCACGGCGCCCGCCGGGATTCTACCTTCGGGCTCTCGTCGTACAAGGTTGGACCCTCGCAGTACACAACAAAAATTCCAGTATTACCAGATTAATGCCGCAAAAAGGCCGTCCCCGCCGTATCGCCGGGCGTCTTTGCGGCAGCCATTAAACCATTTAATTAATGAAAGGGACACTCACAATGCCTGACAAAACCAATGCCCGGGACGAGATTCCGGCAAAATTGTTCAAAGACGGCCTGCCGAAGATCATCCCGGCCAAGTACGACATCGTCTTCAAAAAAGTCTTCTTAGAGCATTTGGACCTGCTCAAGTACCTACTAAGATGCGTGCTCGACCTGCCCGACGAGGAGTACGAAGAGCTTACCGTCTCCTGCTCCGAGGTACTCCCGGATAAGCGCGGCGGGAAGAAGGGGGTTCTTGACATCAAGGTCATCACGAAGTCCGGGATGGTCATAGACATCGAAATTCAGCGCGGGGATGTTGCGCAAATGCGTGAGCGGATAGTATTTTATATTTCAAGCCTGATTAAGGACCAACTGCTCTCCGGCGACGGGTACGACGAAATCCGGCGGGTGATAGGGATGGTAATCACCGAGCGCGGGCTGATACCGGAAGACGCGGAGTACCACCACCGGTTCACGCT
>WQRV01000158.1 GCA_009786575.1 Chitinispirillia bacterium
ACCCGTTATCACACTTCAATGTTTTTAAGAGCGGTTTTTTGTTCTTTAACATAAAGGTCGCAATCGGGCCTGTAGCTCAGTTGGTTAGAGCACTGCTCTGAATGTTGGATTGCCTTGAAGGATCTTTTGCAATGCATCAAAGTTTTTTAAGGCGTTTTTTATTACAGTGAATAACAAGTTTTTATCATTTAACAATCAAATTAATTGGAGGTAGCGTTGTGAAAAAAGTACTAATCGCAGTTGTGCTGTGTGCAAGTATGTTGACGGTTGGTTGTGCCGGCGTAATTTGGAATTCTGCTTTCCATGAAACCGCGCTTCCTGCAGATGCTACAAAGATGGTGGAAGATGCGGGCGCTAAGGAAATCGGGAAATATACTACTATTTTCTGGGGGATCAACTTGGGATACGACACGTATTCGAAATTGGTTTCAGCCGAAATGCGCAAAGGAAAAAGAAGTTATCACGTAGTAGTAAAAAACTATTTGCTTTTTAGCGAAACCGTTGGGTATATTGCGGTGCTTGAATAGTAGTTTTAGAAAGATAATGTTCGATTTACTGATTTGTTTCAACATGACGGCAAATTAATTTTGCCGTCATGTTGTCTGACAAAAATAAACGGGTCTGTAGTTCAGCTGGAAGGGGATACCTTTTATGAAAAAGTTGATTTTGTGTGTTGCCGGTGCAGTACTCGTGTCGCTGTTTGCCGTTAGTGAGGCCAACGCGGCGAATCTGAATTTTGGCACCGCCGGTGTCATTGGCGTCATTAAAGATAAGGTTCTTGATGGCCCCAAAGGGCAGATGTTCGGGAACGTAAAAACAGATGATCTTACGGATATGGCGGGGAAGAACAAGAAAAAGGACAATGGCCCGCTTATCGTCTTATCAGTCGCGTTCCTAATCGCCGCGGGTGCCGGTGTGTTTTACTACATGAGGAAGAAGGCCGAAAAGAGCGAAGACGATATTGATGTGGACGATCTGCCAGACGTTGACCTCGACGACGATGACGATAAGTTCTGATTTTGCTGTAGTCCACCAAATACCAAACTAGCAGGGTGGGGTACTTGTCATGCTTGACTATAAAACGCTTGAAGGCTTCCTCTGTCAGGCGTTATACCGTTCTAATTTCCTTCCGGCATCTTCTGGTAGCGGCGTATTGGCCGTCCATACCTATCAATATGTAGAGGAAAAATCATGGTAATAATCCTGAAACCGCAGTACGAAGAACGACAGCTCAACCATCTTTTGAAATGGCTTGAGGGCTACAAGTTAAAAACCGCGCTTGTAAAGGGCGAGCAGTCCACTATTTTGGGCTTGATAGGGGACACTTCCAAAGTAGACATCGAGACCGTAAAGGCCATCGACATAGTCGAAAGCGTGAAGCGCATACAGGAGCCTTTCAAGGCCGCCAACAGGAAGTTCCATCCCGACGATACCGTAATAGACGTGTCCGGGCAGAAGATCGGCGGCAAGAATTTTACTATGATGGCCGGGCCCTGCTCGGTGGAGTCCCGCGAACAGATATGCGAAATCGCCGCGAGTGTAAAGAGCGCTGGCGCCGGTGTGCTGAGGGGCGGGGCTTTCAAGCCCAGAACCTCGCCGTACGCGTTCCAGGGGCTGCGCGCCGAGGGTATAGAGCTTATGCTGGAGGCCAAAAAAGCAACCGGCCTGCCGATAGTCTCCGAGATAATGAATATCAACGATCTTAAACTGTTTGACGACGTAGATATAATACAGGTCGGCGCGCGGAATATGCAGAACTTCGAGATGCTCAAGGAGCTCGGCTGCACAAACAAGCCCATCCTCCTAAAAAGGGGCCTCGCGAGTACGATGGAAGAGCTGTTGATGAGCGCTGAGTACATCCTCTCGGGCGGCAACAAAAACGTAATGCTGTGCGAGCGCGGGATCCGCACGTTCGAAACCTACACGCGCAACACCCTCGACCTCTCGGCTATCCCGCTCCTCAAGGAACATTCGCATCTGCCGGTACTCGTAGACCCCAGCCACGCCACCGGCATCTCCCGTTTAGTCAAGCCGATGTCTATGGCGGCAGCGGCGGCCGGTGCGGATGGATTGATAATTGAGGTACATAATGATCCCGCTGCTGCTCTGTGCGACGGCGCTCAGTCGCTCACGCCCGAGGCGTTCAGCGATTTAGCGCGGAGCGTAAACGCGCTCTTGCCGGGGTTGGGGAAAAAAACGATAATTTAGTTTGAGGGATGAACGATGATCGACCCAAATATCTGCATAAAACCGGACCTGCCGGCATCGGCTACTGTCGCCTGTCAGGGCGTTGAGGGCGCGTATTCGCAGATCGCGGCGAGCGCGGCTTTCGGGCAGCCGGATATAATGTATATGCGCACCTTCGACGGTGTCTTCCGCGCTGTTGACAAAGGGCTGTGCAGGTACGGGATGCTACCGGTGGAGAATTCGACCGCGGGGACTGTGACCGATGTTTATGATCTTATGAAAGCGTACCACTTCTATATCGTGCGCGGCGTAAAGGTTTCCATATCCCACATGCTCCTTTCAAAAGAGAAACTCGCGGCGGATAAGATAAAGGCGGTGTATTCGCACGAGCAGGCGGTGAAGCAGTGCAGCCGGTTTCTGGAGGAGAATCAGCACATAAAGGTCAACTACTGCGCCAACACCGCGGCGGCCGCGCGGATGGTTGCCGAAAGCACGGATAAGAATGCGGCGGCTATCGCTTCGGAAAGCTGTGCGGAACTTTACGGTTTGACGGTGTCGGCGAGAAATGTGCAGAACAACAACAGCAACTACACGCGGTTTATCTGCATTTCAAAAGAGTGCGAGATATTCTCCGGTTCCGACAAAATCAGCCTTATGATAACGCTCGAACACAAGGCGGGTTCGCTGTATGAAACGATAAAACACTTTGCTGCGCTGGGGCTCAATTTAACAAAACTCGAATCCCGCCCGATTGCCGGCACCGATTTCGAGTTCATGTTCTACTTTGACTTTCAGGCGAATATCGAAAACAGGGATGTGTACGATTTATTGATCCGCTTAGAGAAAGATGCGAGGCAGTTTGTTTTTCTGGGGAATTACAGGGAGGTGGCGGCTTGAGGGGCGGCCCGCCGGCATTGAAACAAATCGTTTGATGTATAATATTAACAATTTTTCAAAAATGGGGAGTTACTCCTATGAAGAGGATCGCAGTTGCAGCAATGGCAGTACTGGTAGCGGTGTCGGGCGTTTTCGCGAGTGACTATTTTTTCGCGGCGGAGAAGGGCATGGTGCTCATCAACGCAAACGTGAAGCCCAAGAGTTTGAACGCCAAGAAGCTCAAGATAAAGAATTTTACGCGCGCGACCATCAAGGATGTGGAGAATATCGGCGATACACTCGTGATAACATACGTCCTGGAGACGCTCAATAAAAAGCTCAAGGCAGATAAGAACGATATCCCGTTTACGTACAGGGTAAAAATCGTTGACGGTACGCTGGTAATGGACGCAGCCAGCTTTATGACGGTACCGGCGGAGGTGGGTGGCGCTATCTCTGTTTCGGGTGATATGCCGCGCCTGCCGGCCAACATATCTGCGGGCCAGCGGCTCAACGACGTTAGCTTCGACATTATCACGGATCTTGAACTCATGAAACAAACTACGAATATAGCGATTACCGATTACAAGTGCCTCGCGGTCGAGAGTGTAACGGTTCCAGCCGGTACGTTCGAGGCCTACAAGATAACTCAGACTGTAACCGCGACCACGAAAATGATCGTCAGCGTATCGGTAACCTCTGTCAGCGAAACGTGGAACGTCAAGGGGATCGGCCCGGTCAAGACCATCGCCTACAACGCAAAGGGCAAGGCGCAGTCGGCATCGGTGCTGTATGAGATAAAGAGGTAACAGGCCGGTATGTACAGCAAATTTAAAAAGGCCGCGGCTGCAATAATATCGGCTCTGCTCACCGCGGCGCCAATTTTTGCCGATAACCATTTCTTCCCCACGGCGAAGGGGGCAGTGCAGCTCACCGCCAACCTCAATGAGAAGGGCAAGGTTGAGGGCTACAACCGTATGACCGTAAGGGACGTGAAGGGGAGCGGTGGCGATATGACGGTCGTTTATGCCGTAGAGGTGCTCGACAAGCACCACAAGCCCATCGGCAAGTCCGGCGCGCGTGAGTACAGCGTGAAAATTGCGGGCGGAGTTTTGGAGTTTGAACTTAAGAACATGATGGATGCTTTTTTTGCCGCGAAAGGCATGACCTACGAGTTGACAGCCGGCAAACTGCGCATCCCGTCTAACATGGCCGCAGGCACCAAAATTGCCGACACATGGATGAATATGACCGTCAAGGTGCCGATAATAGGCGAGGTCATAGCGGATGTGAAAATGACGGACATGAGGTGTACCGGCGTAGAAACGGTAACGGTTCCGGCCGGGACGTTCGAGGCCTGCAAGGTGGTCTCGACATCCACCACGAACACCAAAGGGTGGGGCAAGCCGGTAATCGTCAACAAGGGGACGACATGGTACGTCAAAGGGGTCGGCGCTGTGAAGTCGGTCAATATCGACGAGAAGGGCAAGGTAGAGTCATCGACAGAGCTGCGCGAATTGGTGAAATAGTTTATCCATACATAATACATATAACAGAGGGATAGGGGAGGGTTACATTATGAAGAAAGTAATGTTTGCGGTATTGGCGGTTGTGCTCTTCGCGGCCGGGGCGTGGGCCCAGGAGGGCTTTTTCGCGTCGAAAAAGGGGATGGTGCTGACGACCGTTGGCACCGACGCTCAGGGGCAGACCCTGATGTACGGGCGGTCGACCGTCAAGGACGTGAAGGGTTCTGGCGCCAACGTGAGCGTAACATACTACACGGAGGTGCTCGGCCCCGACAAAAAGCCGGCCCCCATGATTAAGCCGGCCGAGTTCACGGTGAACATCGTCAACGGCAATATGGAGGTAGACGTGAGCAAGATGCTGTCGGGCATGCTCCCCGGCGCCGGATGGGACGTTAAAATATCCGGCGACAAGATGTTCATACCCATGAACATGACCGCCGGCGAGAAGTTCAAAGACCTGAACATGACCATGGCCATGTCTATAGACATGGGCGCAATGCTGGCGGCGATGGGGGTGGCCGGCAACCTGCCGGAGGGCATGAGCCAAAGCAGGATCCAAGCCGACGCCAAAATAGCGGTCAGAGACTATAAATGCCTGTCAATAGAGAAGATAACGGTACCAGCCGGCACCTTCGAGGCCTACAAAACGACCCAAAAAATCGAAATGACCATGACCATGCAGGGAATGCCGGGAATGCCGCAAACCCCGCCTACGAGCGTTGCCGTTACCTCCATCGCATGGAACGTAAGGGGGGTAGGAGCGGTCAAAACAGTCACCTACGACGCTAACGGGGCAGCCCAGTCTACGGTGGAATTGCATGAATTAAAGAGGTAACGCGGGGTCCGGCAGGGGCGTTCCGCGCAACGCCCTGTTTTTCCCGCCATCCAATATATCCATTGCATTTTTCACGTGATTTGTAGTATATTAATAAAGACGCTATGTTTTTCCTCCGAAAAGAGTTTTATTGTGAATATTAGTATAGACGGGGTGACTGTCCCGGGCGAGGGTTGGTTTAAGAGAGTTGTTGGGACTGTGGTGACAAAAATCGTTACCATTGCGGGTAAGGGGGCGGGAACGCCATTTAGGGACGCCTCGTACTATGTTGCGCGGTATGGCGGAGACTTTGGTGATTGGCAGAAATTACGCGGGGAGATAGTTTTGGATTATTACAGTATAGCCAGATCCGCCGAGATACATTGGGTGCAGGGGAAGTCGGTTGGGCCTGTTAAAGAAAAGTTCAGGAGGTGGCTAAATTGAAAGTTCGTTATTTAAAAAAATTGGTCGATATCCCACTGCCTCCGTCAGATTGGGACCCTTCTAAGGGAGACCGTTGGGCGGTATTATCCCTGGAAGACCTTACCGACGGCAGGGTATACGAGGTTATCTCCGTTGAAAGGGGCCTGTACAGGATTTTAGACGACTCCGGGGAGGATTATCTCTACGGAGCCGGTATATTTGAGGCCGTGGAAGCGTTGCCGGAGCCGCCTGTTTTGACGGAGGGGGATATTAGTCAGGGCAGGGGTGGTATGTACATGACATATAGCGCTTGTTTGCCAGCGGAAGGGTTGGCTGTAGCCGAGCCGGGGTCGTCATACGGGGGATGAAGTGGCTTTTTGGGGGTTAAATGGGCGTTTTGGCGGGGATGTGAAAAAAAATAAAAAAGTTCTTGCTTTTTGTAAAAAGTTGTAGTATATTATAGTGCTCTTTTGATAATGGAAGTCGATTTCAGCCGCCGGTGGTCACCGATCACCGGCTTGAAATATACCATTGTTCTTTGACATGAATCCTGTAGATGAAGCACATGAAGAAGTAGTAAATTTCGTCGAGAAGTACAGTAGTACGATATGTTTTCCGGTGTAC
>WQRV01000159.1 GCA_009786575.1 Chitinispirillia bacterium
CGGCGACTCCGCCTGGGCGGCGGTAACGGGCGGGCAGCAGTCGGCCGGCAGTTTCGATATCAGGCTTTGGGAAGACGGTACCGCGAGCATGGCCGCCAGCTATGGGTCAACCCGCACATCCGGCCAGTGGTTCACTTCAAACAACATCTCCTTAGTGTTTGTCCCGAATTCGGGTACAGCCAGAAGATACCCGTATGTTATGGTTGACGCATCGCACGCGTCGCTTCTTTCCGAGCAGAATTTCATGAACGGCGGTTTTATTGGCAGGATAGAAAAGAGGGCGGCGACAACAAGCGTAACCAAACCTGCCGTAACTCTGGCGGCAAGCGCCGAGGCCTTAGCCAAATCCATGCAGAATTTCGAAACTGACTATAAAATGGTAGACATGGTCAACATACCGGCATCGGCAAGAAAACAGGATCCGCGGCTGATTGACGGGGTGGGCAATGGGTGGTTCCAGAACAACTCTACCGCCGGCGGCCTGCACCACTACAGAAAAGATGTGGACGCCGATGAATTCCGGTTCACCGTTAACCAGGGCAACCAGACAATGCTCGCAAACGGCAGTTGGTTTACGGTCAATAACACATTTCTGCGCGTAAGGCACAGCGAAGGGTATACGGTCGAGTATGTGTATACCGCGTCGGACAGCACTTTCTACCACAACTCGTTTATGGGATATGAGCGCGGCGACTTCAGGATGTTCACGAAAGTGAGCAACAGTTCCTACAGTTTCCCCGGCTCCTGCGGCAGCCACTGCAATCAGGAAATACCAAAGAACGCGGCCGCTTCGATGTATGGCGGCACCACCTTCCCAATGAGGGTCGGGCTGTCTACATTTGTACCGGCGCCCTGCCCCGCGGGCGGTTGTAATTGATAACGCAAGTATAGTTATTTGAAATCCAGGGGGACGCGAAACACCGCGCCCCCCTTTTTTTAAATTGTGTAATCTATAATCTTTTGCTTGGGAGGTACGTCATGCGTACAAACATCGGCAGTAACGCGCTCGGGTACCCGCGCGTCTTGGCGGCGCTTTTTGCGCTGGTATTGGCGGGAAACGCTTTTTCCCAGACCCAAACGGCAGACGCGAAGCTGCCGGTCTCCGTAAACGTAAAGCTGCCGGTCTCCGTAAACGTAAGCGCCAACGTCAAGATAGTGCCGCCGCCCGGCAACGATTATACTGGCACAGGCGCGGAAGGCGCAGTAACCGGCGGCGCGCAAAAAGAGTTTGATATCAAATTAGCCGAAATGAGCAGGAACGCCGGCGCAACATGGGACAAGGAATACACCGAGGAAAACTCTTCGGTACGGCACCGCTCACAAAGGCTGGCAGCCGCCGGAGCGTGGGTCAGCCACAGCCGCGGCAGCGTCAACCTCAGCCTGAACCCACAGCAGTACCAAAACGCGGCGATCGCGCTGCACTCGATAAACGGCAAGCGGATTCTCAGCAGTAAAGCGTCAGCGTCAAATGGTGTGCTCAACCTCTCCCCCGCCAACATCCCGGCCGGCGTTTATCTGTTATCCGTCAAAGGGGCTAAAGGCCGCTCTTTCACGACACGGCTGACACACAGCGGCAACAGGCTCAACATAAACATCGCGTTTGCGGGAGAGAATAGCCAATCACTAAAAAAGAGCGCGGCGGACGAAGCGCACATCTACGGCACATGGTCGATAATCGTTTCAGCAGACGGGTACAGTTCCCAAACGCGCTCATTCAATCCCATTGCGGGGATGAACGAACTGAAAAGTTTTACGCTGGTTGCGCCCCCAGCCCTCGCAAAATTCACAGAAACGGTTGGCGACGCCTCCTTTGATATGATATACGTAGAGGGCGGTACGTTCACGCTGGGATGCGAGCAGAGCAGCGGCTGCCCTCAGGATACAAGGGCCGTGAGCGATGTAGCGGTCAGCAGCTATTTCATCGGCGAGACCGAAATAACGCGGGGAATGTGGGTAGCCGTGATGGGCGGCACCGCACCCAATCAGTGCTACAGTTTCGGCTCCAGCGGCGTCAATTGCAATAATGTGCCCGTAAACACCATCACCTGGTACGACGCCAACGAGTTTGTGTGTAAGTTAAGCCAGCTTACCGGCAGGAATTACCGCCTGGCAACCGAGGCTGAGTGGGAGTTCGCCGCCAAGGGGGGCAAGAGCGGCAACCACAGCTTTATCTACTCCGGCAGCAATACCCACGACGACGTTGCCGCGTCGGGCGGCGGTTACGGCGGCGTAGCGGTGAAATCCAAGGCGCCCAACCAGCTCGGCATATACGACATGAGCGGGAGCATGGACGAGTGGACGTATAACACGTGGAACGGCTCGCATTCGGGCGGCAAAGACCCCCTCGGCCCCGGCGGCTCGCTGCACAACCAAAAAACGCGCCGCGGCGGCTCATCCTCCGAAGGCAGCATGACGCGCCAGGTAAGCGCGAGGCGCATACGCTCGATTGAGGGCAAAGACGGCGCCATAGGCATGCGCATCGCCCTCTCGGCAGAGAAAGACCTCCCGCCGGGCATGGTGCACCCGTGCAACATCCACATGCCCGAAATGCACGACGGCGACTACGTAAACTCATACCGCGACACCAGATGGATCACCGGCGACGAATACGAGTGGGGCGGCGGGTTCGGGAATACGATAATCAAAGTCTGGGAGACAGGCGAAGCGGTTATGGGCATGCCTATGGAATGTTCCTGGAACGGGTGTTTCGGCGGGACGTGCTGCAACAACGGCATGATGATGGTAGGCGGCGCAACCGGCGAGTGGTACACTGTAAATAATATGGCCTTCAAGATCGCCCCGGCTTCAGACACCGCGACGAGGCCCAAGTTCGCGTACATCTTCGTCAGCCTCGACGAGGTATCGGTCATATCCGCAAGCAGCGGCGCGCCCATCGGCAGGCTCATTAAACAGCCGGCGTCCAGAAACGTCCCCAAACCCGCCATAAGCAGCCCGAGAACCGTGGCGCAGCTGGCCACGCAGGCAGACGACAAAATGTACGATATGTCCAACATCCCAATGAGCGCGCGCCAGCAGGACGAGCGCCTGCTCGACGGCACAGGCTACGGATGGTGGCAGGAAAACGCAACCGCCGGTACGCACAAATACCGCAAAGACGTAGACAAAGACGAATTTAGGTTCATCGTATACACCCCGTCCAACCCGGAAGTGGATACTACCTCTTCGGGGGTGATATTAGCGAACGGTACGTGGTTTACGGTCAACAATACATTCCTGCGCGTAACGCACCCTACAAGCGGCTACACGGTAGATTACCTGTACGACGTTACCGGCGGCAGCACCCCAACATTCTACCACGTCTCGTTTATGGGCTACGAGCGCGGAGACTTCAGGGGATTAGTAAAAACGGCCAACAGCAGCGTTAAGGGGTACAAACACGAAATACCGAAAGACCAGGCGACATCTATGTACAACACCATGAACAACGGCCATTCAACATACGAACCGCCGAAATGCCCGGCAGGCGGCTGTAATTAATTGTAACGGGAATTACCGGCAATACCGGCGGGGGGCTATCCCCCGCCCCGCAGGGTAACAAGCAAAAAGGCAATCAACGCCGCAAAGCGCCCCCGGACATCCGGGGGCTTTCTTATGCAGTCCCTTGATTAAGACTGCCCGGAGCGGAACAGGAAAAACTGTCAAAAATAATGAACCGCCTCAGCATCTCCAAAACCGTCTGTCCCGAATAGCTTCAGTCTAACTTTTTTGTAAAAACTGGTAAATCGCAATGAATGGGCTGATAAAAAACAGGACACATGCGCTAATACATCTCACGCATAGAATAATGATAAAAAGTATCATACGAGGTCCAAACAGCGCCGCAATTGGATCCTCCCTGTGGCCATACGCAGTAGTATTAGGTAATGGGTTTGGAGTTTTAATGCCAAACAGCGATCCGGTAAGGCATTTGCCCAGCAAAGAAAAGAATGGGCCTACCCCGATACCCAAAAACGCTGCAATTAATACCGCGCTATAGTTATTGCCGAGAGTGCCGGTATCTACTGATAAATACAATAATGGCGCTCCATAAATAGTAGCGCCTATGGCCATTATTATGAGTTTTTTCTTCCGGCCCCGACTTAAAAACACTTTTTTAGGCTCTTCGGCCTTTGGATCGCCCTGTTCGATCGCACTCTGTAACTCTTCGGACATAATACCCCCAAACGTTAAGTGATATTTGTGATTTGTTGATTTATAAACTTTTATAAAGAGTACTCAGAGCCGGAATCGAACTGGCACAGCCTTGTGTGCACGTGTTTGGCTTATCGCGGCGTACCGTGTTCCGTAGTGTACCCGTACCCCAGTTCTTTGAGTTTCGCTTTTGTGAATTCCAGTATTTGGGCGGCGTCTTTCAGGGCTTGTTTCATGTTTATACCACGGTTAATTTTTTGGTTGACGGATAGCGTGTTTTTGAGATATATGTATCTAATATAGAGCAGGCTGAGGTAAAATCATTAAAGTCAGGCAAGTGCCGTTCACACCGTCTTAGCAACTTTTCGAGATCATGTTCCTTGATTCGAGTACCATCTTTGGCTATTGAGTATGCTTTCAATATTTTTTCTGCAATGTGGTGTTCAAATGAGCGCGAGCGAGCCGCATGCGTTGAAAATTCAAATTGATTATATGTAAGTAGATCTAACGGCCTCTCTCGTACATCTATTAATCTTACTCGAAAGTCCACGGTAACGTCAATGAGCCGCTGCCCGTCCTCATCGTCCTCTATAGGCGTCAGGACGCACAGGTCGATATCGCTGTTTGGCCCCTCATCCCCGCGGGTGCAGGGGCCGAACAGGATGATCTTGCTGACGATCCCCGTTTTGACCAGCGTGTTCACGATGTTGCCCAATTCGTTTTTAATGGCATCCGTCATTTTCCCGCCTCCAGCCTCCCTATGCTATAAATATAGGCTAAGACGGCGTAAAAAGCAATTTTTTCGGCACAGTGGGTGGTCTCCCGGTCATCCCTGGGGGCTTTTTATCTGGACCCCTCGCATAGCGGCTTTCCTGTCGATATCGCTAAAAGCGTTCTCTATCCGCTCGGTGTGGTACATGGGGTACATCTGCATTACGTAGTCGGTCAGCCCAGTTTGGTCAAGCGCTTCAAGTATGAGTTGGGCGTCGGTATTTTTGTACTCGGCGTACTTTTCCAGCAGGTACACGAAAAAAGAGATTTCGTTCGACAGTTCTTTAGCACATTGCATACGCGTCCCTCTGTATGTAGGACGAATTTCTGGGGTTTCCGGTCTCGACATCGCACCTGTACATATCAAAAATCACGAGCGGCGATTCCCGAAACAATTTCATTTCCTCGTCTGTCAGCATTTTGTACGTTTCGGAGGATATGAATTTCCGCATGGCCTGTTCATCGTCGAGCCCGTATTTATCGCGGATGATGGGGATGACCCAACTGTCGTAAAAATACAGCGTTTCGCTGCTCACGCGCTTCATAGCTCGGCGATCTCCTTGAGTTTGAGGTGTGCCACTGGATAATAATGCCCGGAGCCGGAATCGAACCGGCACGGCCTTGTGAGCCGAGGGATTTTAAGTTCCTGTAAAATGGCCCTAACGTATCAATTTTCGCACTTTTTGCCACTATGTTGCCATAGTCGTTGCCATAATCGTTGCGAAAATCACCACCGACCGCATCATGACCGAACTGATATTTGGGGGGCAATCTACCTTTAACCGTATACCCGGTGACCCTACCCCCTAATTTCAGTTCCAATATCAAAATAGCATTCGGACGGCTGACAGTCAAGAATTTTTGTCGATTTATTGAAAGAATCTTGACCCGCCACAGGAACCACCACAGACCACCGCAGACGTACCCGGACGGTCAAGTATTTTTTTTCTGAAAATTCGAGTGAGCGAAAAGCATATTTATATGGCAAGGTCAGCATTTCGATGACCCTGAAAAATGGGTTGGTTGATAGGCATAAAAATAGATAAAAGGTATAATGTTGTGTCAACTCGATTTGCTATATAATATAGAATTTTTTAAAAATAACCCTCCGCCCCTAAATATGAGCTACGCAATAAGGCCGAGGCCGTAATCACAAGGCCGGCCCTGTTTCCAGAGCCTACGAAAATAAGCCCCCTGCCTTAATTCGGAGACTGCCTTGCAAGGTGCGCCGAGTAAACAGCCGAAATCTCCACATTCCCAAAATATATTGTCCTACCTTGATTTCCTGCCACCCAGAATTCTATAATAAGATATACCCCCGCACCCGGCCAAAAGGTCGGTATAAACGGGGGGAACCTTTGACGTGGAGTCGGCTTGTGGTCTTGGAGAGCTTGTTTTTGGCGATATTGGCGGTTCTCGTGGCAGGGAGTGCCATACCCGCGCCGCACTTGACAAACAAGTGCGTAAATTGCATACCCCCCCCCCCCCCCCCCCCCC
>WQRV01000160.1 GCA_009786575.1 Chitinispirillia bacterium
GAGAGCGGGCGCAAAAAAGGCGAGCATGACACCATCGTCCTCGCGTTCAACTACGACTACATGGTCGAGAACCGCGGGAACCTGAAAAAAATCCTGTCCGTACCCGAAATCGAGAACCGCATCATCCGCGAGATTCAGCACTTCCCGAATTTTCTGGTAGAGGAGTACAAAGACAGGCTCTCGCCGGAGGACTATCTGGTCTGCCGCTACAAGATATCTTTCCAGATAATAGGCTCCCTCACGCTGTTTTTCGACTGGTTCGTAAACGACATGCCAATGGACATAGAAAAATTCATCCCGATGCTCAACGCTATGAACATCCCAAAAGTAATACAGTACCGCCACATCCCAAGCATAGTGATGCGGATTGATAAATCGGGGTGAAGCGTTTACCGCGCGGATATAATAAGATTGGATTGTGTTTTAGCCAAAACGAAAGGGTTTGTGAAATTTTCAAAAATATTTGACAGGCGGCGGAACAGATACTATTTTTATAGATATTGATTATATAGAGGAAAATGGCGGAATAACAAAAGATATTGTTATAATTGGAACAAGGAGAACCGAATGAAACGCTGTGAATGGTGCATGGGGTCGGAGCTGTATATGGAGTACCACGATACCGAGTGGGGCGTGCCGGTATTTGATGACCAAAAGCACTTTGAGTTTTTGGTGCTTGAGTCGGCGCAGGCTGGGCTTAGCTGGATTACTATTTTGAAGAAGAGGGAGAATTACCGCAAGGCCTACAATAATTTCGACCCAAAAAAGGTCGCCCGCTACGGCGACGCGAAGAAGGCGAAACTTATGGGGGACGCCGGGATCGTCCGCAACCGGTTGAAGATAGAGGCGTCCATCACAAACGCGCAGCACTTTTTGGAGATACAAAAGGAGTTTGGCAGCTTTTCAAATTATATTTGGGGATTCACCGGCGGCAAGCCGGTTGTCGGGAAACCGAAAAGCCTCGAAGAGATACCTCCCAGAACGGAGTTATCCGATAAGATTTCGGCGGATATGAAGAAGCGGGGGTTCAAGTTTCTCGGCAGCGTGATAATGTACTCGCACATGCAGGCTACGGGGATAGTGAATGACCATGTAACGGGCTGCTACCGCTATAAAGAGTTGAGGAACGGCTGATGTCATCCGCCCGCGCCAAAAAGCCTGTCGCAGCGAGCGGGCGCTTATCGCCGAGATGGCGCCCAAAGACCTGAAGGCCAGCGCGTTCGGCCTGCACGCCGCGATAGCCGGGATCGGCCTGCTGCCGGCGTCGGTGATCGCCGGGGTCCTCTGGGAAGCGTACGGCCAGGCGTCCCCGTTCCTCTTAGGCGGGGCGCTGGCTATGGTTGCCGGGGTATCTGTATTTTTCCTGCTGAGTATGAAACGCGTACCGCCGGATTAACCCCCCCCATTGGAGACGAGGTTGCCCATTTTCAGCCTTTTTCGGGGTACCCGGCTTGGTTCGTCAGGTTTGGGAGCGGCATGTAAGATGTTGTTTTATATGTTATTAAAGATAATATTTGGTAAATATGGCGTCAAGATATATATTTTTAATATTCTTGACACCGGCTTTCCCGAAATATATTTTATATTAATTTATAGGTTTTGGCATAAATTATATTCTGCACGGCCTATGGCAGGGAGCTATGGAAAACAACGACACTATCGGTCACCGGATTTCCGACGGTCCGCGGACGGAGCGGGCTCCGCGCCGCCGTATTTTCTGCGGTACCGTACGGAGGGGCCGTTCTGCCACAAAGGCGTTTTTTAAGCGGGTCAGCGATGTTTTTGTGGCGGAACTTAAGGCGAACGCGACCCCCCGGAAGGCCGCCGGCTCATTCGCGTTCGGCATCTTTTTGGGTTTTTTCCCCATTTACGGCTTCCAGACGGTTGTGGCTATATTTGCTGCCAAACTGCTGAAGCTTAACGCCCCCATTGCGGTTTTGGGGACGCTGGCCCCGTTCCCGTTCATCATCCCCATAGTCTTCGCGTCGTTGTGGCTCGGCTCCGTAATATTCGCGTCGCCGGAGGGCACAGGCGAGATGCAGACGCTAATGGCGCTTTTTTCAGAGAGCAAACCCGCGTTTTTTGCGGAGGTCGGAAAGTTGTTTGTGACAGGCGGCACCATCATTTCGATACTCGCCGGCGGGCTCGCGTACGTTATCGCGTACCCGGTGTGTAAAATGGTCCAAAGAAAAGGGAAAATGCCATGACAGAATCTGAGTTGCCCAGTCTCGAAGACAGCAGCCCCCAAAAGCGCGGGTGGGTACTGGGTTATTACGGCTTTTGGGTAGTACTGACTTACCTCGGCGTAGCGGCAGCGGTGGTGGGCATGAATTTCGCGCTCGCCGGAAAAATCAAAACCGCGGTCATCTGCCTCATGATCGCCGGGATATGCGATATGTTTGACGGGCCTGTGGCAAGGCTCGCGAAACGGACCGACCGCGAGAAAAAATTCGGGATACAAATAGATTCCCTGGCAGACATAATAAGCTTTGGAATACTTCCGGCGATTATAGGGTACTCGATATTCGCCAATGACTCAACTCAGAACAGCAGCTATTTCGGGCCGGCAGCTGTTAACGTAATCATTTCCGTATATGTTCTGGCGGCGCTTGTAAGGCTTGCGTACTTTAATGTTACGGAAGCCGAGCTTCAGAGCAAAGACAAAAAACGGAAATATTTTGACGGCATGCCCGTTACGAGCGTCGCTCTTTTAATTCCCATAATTTATTCCGTGTGCGTCTATTTTGGCCTCCATCTTTCCGATATTTACAATCAGTCCCTTATTGTATTCTCGGCAGCCTTTGTGCTAAAAATAAAAATACCGAAACTGAAGCTCAAGCATTTGATTATATTTTGCCTTATTGGCCTGCCTGTAATTATTTACATCTTTTTGTCAAAGGCTGCGAAGATATGATGGTTCGTACAAAGAGCGCTATAACAAAAAAAATACGCCATAAAGATAACATGGGCATAAGATTTTTATATAACACGCTGCCCGGCAGGATAATGCTGAAAGCGTTAGTAAGGCCGTCCGTTTCCGCCATCTTCGGTTTTTTTATGGACAGCCGGCCCTCAAACCTTCTTGTCGGCAAATTTGTGAAGCGCAATAACATTGATATGGGTGAGTACGAGAATGCGAAGTACCGCTCGTTCAATGACTTTTTTACGCGAAAGGTCAAAGACGGCCTCAGGCCCTTCCCGGATAACGCGCGCGACCTGGCCGCAGCCTGCGATGCCCGCTTAACCGCGTACCCGATCACCGACGGCGGCCTCTTCCGTATAAAAAACTCGGAGTACGATGTGGCTGCGCTGCTTAAAGACAAATCTCTCGCCGATGAGTACACGGGCGGAATATGCCTTATTTTCAGGCTGACGCCGGATGACTACCACCGGTACTCCTATATTGACAACGGGGAGATACTCTCCACAAAGAAAATTAAAGGCGTTCTCCACACGGTCCGCCCCATTTCACAGCGCCGCTATAAGATCTACGCGCAAAACGCCAGAGAGTACACGGTAATGCTTACGGAGAATTTCGGCAAAGTTATACAGGTAGAGGTTGGCGCCCTCTTTGTAGGGCGCATCAAAAACCATGCGGCCGGCGGCGCGTTTAAGCGCGGGGCCGAGAAGGGGATGTTCGAGTTCGGCGGCTCTACCATCGTCATGCTGTTCCAGAAGGACCGGGCCGCGATAAGCGAAACCATATACGAAAACACGCGGCGGGACAAGGAAACCATCGTCAAAATGGGGTCTAAAATCGGCACCGTGTACGAACCGGGGAGCGCCTGATGAACGGAATAGCGTTTGCGTTCATATTTGCCATATCCTTTTACGGCGGCACAAACATATACATAGCTAAGAGATTATATCAAGGCATCAACTGGTACTTTAGCGGCGTAAACGTAGTGCTGTTCTCCTGCCTGTATGCGTTTTTCGCGCTGGCTCTGCTGATAGGATTTCTGCCGCTGCCTTTTGGCATTGATAGGGCAATGCGCGCTATCGGTTCGTACTGGATAGGCATTTATGTGTATCTGGGGCTGCTTTTTATCGCGGCCGACCTGCTGATACTCTTGGGAAAAGCCACGCATATAATTCACGGTTCCATGCTGAACGGCGTCCGCTTTTATTCCGCGCTGGCCGTTGTGCTGCTAACGGCCGCCATCATCTCCTACGGCATGTACAACGCGGGCGATATCAAACACGTCTCCTACAAGGTCAATTTCAATGAGCCCGCCGTAAGCGGCATGAAGATAGTATTGATAAGCGACCTGCACCTGGGCGCGGTGAAATCCGAGGAAAGGCTCGAGGGTATCGTGCGGGCCGTCAACAAGCACAACCCCGACATTGTTTGCATGGCCGGGGACATCTTCAACGACAACATTAACGCCGTACGCGATCTCGGCAGGGTAGCGGAACTGTTCAAAAGCATAGAAGCCGAATACGGCGTCTACGCATGCCTCGGAAACCACGACGGGGGGCGCACGACCGGCAAGATAATGGCCCTTCTTGAAGAAAGCGGCATAACGCTGCTTAACGACGATTACCGCATCATTGACGGCCGCCTGGCACTCTTCGGCCGGCTGGACTCAAGGCCGATAGGGGGCTTCGGTGAGCTCAAGCGGCGGGACATTACCGGGACAATAGACTCCGTGGGCGCGGATATGCCTGTGATAGTTATGGATCACAACCCCTCAAAGATAGCGGACTACAGCGGCAAGGTTAACCTAATCCTCTCCGGGCATACCCACAGGGGGCAGATATTCCCGGGCAGCTTGGTAACAAAAGCCATGTACGCCGTAGACTACGGGCACTACCGGATGGGCGCGGACAGCCCGCACGTGATAGTCACATCGGGCGCAGGCACCTGGGGGCCGCCGATACGCGTCGGCACAAACAGCGAAATCGTAACCATCGTATTGCGCTGACGGTTATATACGGAAAAAATGACGGGCCGCCCGCAGAATCTGTATCGGCCGCACCGGTTATCCTATTGGAAATAAGCCCGCATCACCGCGTCCGTCCGCTTCTGCACCACATCTGCCCGCACCTCTTTAGGCGGCTCGGCCCGGGCCTGGACAGCGGTTTCCGCGCCCTGCGCTTCGCGGTCCTTCTGCAGCGCCAAAAGGGCGGTAAGCGCAAGGCGGGCGCCGTCGGATATGCTGACCGTATCGCCCTGTTCGCCAACCTTCCCCATATTGCCGGCCGCAATTTGGGACCGTACGTCGTGCAGCAATGCCTTCGCGGTCTCCGCATGCGTTGCCGTGTTGTTCGCCGCGAACTGCTGCGTATAAGCGTTGTACCCGCCAATCGATGAAAAGCCCATTCTGATACCCTCCTTAATAATGATATAGCCACAAGCGCCAAAATTGACGCTCCCGCGGGGCCATCCCCGCCTCACCAACAAATACAGCAAATCCCGTGCCGCACAGGGGGATGTTTTATTGGCGGATAGCGTAAGATGTTGGTTTTACGGTGATTATGGGTTGGGGAAGGATGTTGTGTATGTGGACGGGATAGATCTCTGGTGGAAACAAAGTGGTGGCGGGATGGGAAAAATAGTTCCTGTTTTGGGGAATTACAGTCAAAGCTAAAATCAAATTATTATGGGATTATGTTTTGTCGCCTCATTGAACGGGCGTGATACCGTATACGGGGGAAAAGAGGCGGCTTGCTGTGCCTGCGGGAGCATGCAAGCCTTTGCATTCACATCTTGGCCGCAGAAGCATCAGCACCAATGGAACTACTCGCCGCCCGGCATCAGTAGAGTCCGCTTCTGCGGTACGCGGGTAAGTCAACACAACAAATCAAAGTCAACGGCAAAGGCAAATTGGGGTTTACCGGTGAAAATTTGCATTTGTCCCATACATAAACATTACCGATATCGCACAAAAATCGCTTGTAGGGGCGACCGTCCCCGGTCGCCCGCCAGCGTACGGGTTGCGATATACGTTGAATCAAACGCATTTTCGCAACTCAGGCACGGGCGATCGGGGACGATCGCCCCTACAAAATCGTTTGATTTTTATCATCCATTACAACAACAAATTGGCATTTGTACCACCCACCGTGGCTTCGACTCCGCTCAGCCACCGGGACCGTTGCCTGAGCGGAGTCGAAGGCAACATTTGCGCCAAATTTGCATTTATTGCACCCATAAAAATAATTCAAAAAATTTGATGTTGACGTTATAATTTATTATTTTATATTTGTAGTACGGCAGCGCACCCTATGGAGGAAGAATATCGGGCACGCAACTCCGGCCGTCTGAAAAAATGACGGCGAATCTCACGGTTGAAAACGGCGGCCCCCAAATTTGCGGGAGGCAACTCCG
>WQRV01000161.1 GCA_009786575.1 Chitinispirillia bacterium
CCGGCTGCGCCTGGCCGTACCGGCTTCTATTGGTTAGAACGGCAGGTCATCGTCACCGGCCGTCGCCGGGGACGATCCGCCTCCTGAAGATCCGCCGCCGGAGAAGCCGCCGCCGCCGCTTCCGCCGGAAAAACCGCCGCTGCCCCCGCTGCTGCTGCCGCCGGAGAAACTGCCGCCCATATTGTCCGGGAAGGAGTCGTAGTAGTCGTCCGGCTGAGAGGGGGCGTCGCTGCGGTAGCCGCCGCCTCCTCCTCCGCCCCCGCCCAGAAACTGAAGGATCTGCCCCTCAATCTCGGTGCGGTAGCGCTTGACCTTGTCCTTGTCCTCCCAGGAACGGGTGGATATGCGTCCCTCAATGTAGCAACTGCTACCCTTCTTGAGGTACTGGTTGGCGATTTCCGCCTGTCTGCCCCAGAGCACAATGTTGTGCCACTCGGTTTTTTCCTGCTTCTCACCTTCCTTGCTGGTCCAGCGCTCGGTGGTGGCCATCGAGAAGTTCACGACGGGCCGCCCCTGCGGGGTGTAGCGAAGCTCGGGGTCGCGCCCGAGGTTGCCGATGAGAATAACTTTGTTAATACTCGCCATTGGGAGTATCCTCCTACGGTTAAAAGGTTCTTAGAGGGAGGGAGGGTACGACGCGAACCATTATAGCATAAATATAGTATATGGTTTCCGTCCGCGCAAGGGGTAAAAAAAAATTTTTGTGGATTATGTTTGGATTTTGATTTTGCCATTGGCTTTAATTGCGGCGAATATTATATTAGGAGCATGTCAGAGCAGAATCAACCAGTACCCCCGGTCCAGCCGCCAGCCGTCCCCGGCGACGAGATCAACCCCCTCGAGATCGCCTACGTCCTCGTAAGGTACAAGGCCGTAATCGCGCTGGCAACGCTGGTCGGCCTTGGGGGCGGGTACATGCTCGCGAAGGCCAAGGGGCCCACCTACACCTCCAGCGCGGTCATTATGGCCAAGGAGTCCGACAAGCAGCTGCCCAGCCTCGGCGCCCTCGGCATGCTCGGCGGCCTCGCCGCGGCCCAGATGAACCTCTCCGGCAACCCCGGGCTCGACAAGATAGAGGTCCACTTCGACAGCCGGCAGTTCAAGGCGGAGCTCATAGAGGAGTGCGGGCTGCTAAACGACATCTACAGGTTCGGCGCCCCGCGCGCCTACAAAAAGTTTTACGATACCGCAAGCGGGCAGTGGACCGGGAACGAAAAATTCCTGCCGCCCACGCCGGCCAAAGCCGCCGACCTCTTCACCAAAAAGTTCGTCCGTAAAGAGGCCGACGCCAAGCGCGGCACGCTCACCCTGACTATCCAAAGCCGCGACTCGCTCTTCACCTGCAAGGTCATAGAGGGCGGCCTCGAGCACCTCAACCGGTACATTCAGGCCGACGTGCAGAAAGAGGCCAAGAGCAACGTAGACTATCTTGAGGAGCGGCTGATAACCATCGCCGACCCGCTCTTGCGCGAGAAGCTGCAGGGGATGATAGCCTCGGAGATAGAGAAGGCGATGGTCATAAGCAGGGAGGCGTTCAAGGTGATAGACCGGCCGTTCTGCGTGAAGAAGCACAGGGAGAAGATATTCTACCCGCTCGCCGCCGCCGCGGGGATGTTTATGGCCTGCACGATGGCAGTAATATTCCTGTATTACCTGTTGGGCGGGGGAAATACGAATAGCGACAGCCGGAAGTGGGTTGACTTGATACGAAAATATTTATTTAAGGTTATCTAAGGAGAGTTTTTGATGCGTTTCAGGCCATGCATAGACCTCCACGGCGGCAAGGTGAAGCAGATAGTCGGTGCGACGCTGTCTGATGGCGGCGATAAGACGCTCGTTACCAACTTTGAAACGGCCGCGCCGCCGGCGTACTTCGCTAATCTCTATAAGGATAAAGATCTGCGCGGAGGGCACGTTATAATGCTCGGGCCGGGGAACGGGGAGGCGGCAGTAAACGCGCTTAACGCCTGGCCGGGCGGGATGCAGGTTGGCGGCGGAATTAACCCCGGCAACGCGCAAAAATACCTCGGCGCCGGCGCGTCGCACGTCATCGTTACGTCGTACGTCTTCAGCGACGGGGTAATAAGGTGGGAGCGGCTCGACGAACTCTTATCTGTTGCCCCCAAAGAAAAACTGGTTCTCGACCTGAGCTGCCGCTTTGCGGCCGGAGACTACGTTATAGCGACCGACAGGTGGCAGAACCTGACAAAGGAAAAACTCTCCATCCAGCTGTTTAGCCGCCTCTCCGAATACTGCGATGAATTTTTGGTCCACGCGGCGGACGTTGAGGGGCTGCGCAGCGGGGTTGACACCGACCTTGTATTGCTGCTGGCCGACATCAGCCCGATAGCGGTCACCTACGCGGGCGGGGTGCGCGACCTGAGCGACATGGACCTGATCGAAAAACTCGGCTGCGGGCGGGTTGACGCTACAATAGGCAGCAGCCTCGACATCTTCGGCGGGACGCTGCCGTTTGCGGAGGTGGTCAAGTGGCACATGGCGAGAAACCCTTAATGGTTATCTGTTGAAGAAACGATTAAATATTATACCCGCGCCGCCCCGCAGCCGTAATGCTGCAAGACAGCGCAGGCATAATATTTAACCGGCGAATCTATAATCTATAATGCGGGATGCGGGATGCGGGATAACAATCTGCGCTTTGGATATTGTCCGGGTAAAAGACTGCTGTTTGTATTGATATCGGCGGTATTGATTTCCTGCGGCGGCGAGGTCCAGCGCAAGCAGCTGTTTTTTAAGATGGATACGGTAACGGAGGTTACGGTTAGTGTCCGCAGGTCCTTAGATATCCGGCCTGTGTGGCGGTCGATGGATTCCCTGCTGTCAACATACGAAAAACGGTTTTCGGTGACGGGCGGTTCCTCGGAGATTAGCGCCATTAACGGGCGGGCGTCCCCCGCCGTCCCAATATCGCCGGAACTGGGGGATATGCTGAGGGCGGGTTTGGCTTACGGGGATACGCTGGGCGGGTCGTTCGATATCACCGTACTCCCCTTAAAAGAGCTTTGGGGCCTGTGCGAGCAGTGCACGGGGGAAGAGCCGCTGCCTTCCCCCGCCCAAATAGCCGCCGCCGCAGGCAGGGTGGATTACCGCCGCCTGCGCCTGGACGGCGACACGGTAATCTGCGAATCGCCGGATATCAGCATTGATGTGGGCGGGATAGCCAAGGGGTACGCGATCGCGCGGCTCCAGTCGTTATTGGCAGACAGGGGGATAGCCAACTACCTGATATCCGCCGGCGGGGACATAGCCGCCTCGGGCCGCAAGAGGGGCGGCGCCCCCTGGGTGGTAGGGGTCCGGCACCCCCGCAGCCGCGACTCCCTCCTGGCCAAAATCCCCTTAGAATCCGGCGCCGTAGTAACCAGCGGCGACTACGAGCGGTTCAGGATCGTCGATTCCGTCCGTTTCCACCACATCTTCAACCCCGCCACCGGCCGCCCCTGCAACGGGAACCAAAGCCTGACAATCCGCGCCGCCGGCCCCGCCCGCGCCGACATCCTGAGCACCGGCCTCTTCTGCCGCAGCGCCCCGGAAATCCTCGAATTTGTGCAAAAAAGGGACGATCTGGAGTGCCTGATCGTCGATTCTGCCGGGAAAATCCACTCCTCAGACGATAAATTCTGGTTTTGATTTTGATTTTTACATTACCTTTATTATATTACTACTATTATTTACCGGCATCCATACATTCCCGAAAGGAGTAAACGCGACATGCTGCGTTTAAAATCAACACTCACCCTCTGCGGTATCTTCGCCGCCTCCGCCCTGTTAGCCTGCGGCGACCCCGCGCCCTCGGAGGTAGTCGAGAACTACCCCAGCGGCGCCAAGCGCAAGGTAACGGTCTTCGTTGGCAAGGACTCCGTCCGCACCACCTTCTTCTTCCCAGACGGCAAGACCCAGTCCGACCGCTTCTTCAAGAACGGCCAGCCCGACAGCATTATGACTATCTACAGGCCCGACGGCGGCATCGACAAGCAGATGTTCTACAAGGACGGCAAGAAGCACGGGATTGATAAGGGCTGGCACGCCAACGGCCAGCTCAGGTCTGAGGGCGAGTACGTGGAGAACAGGGCCGTCGGCCGCCACGTAAGCTACTTCGAGGACGGCAAGACCGCGTTAGAGGCCACCTTCAACGATGAAGGCAAGAAGAACGGCGAGGAGATAGAATACTGGCCAAACGGCGAGAAAAAACGCCTGCGCCCGTACGTAAACGGCGACATCGACGGCCTGGAACAGGAGTTCTTCCAGAACGGCAAACCCAAGGCCGAGCACACCTACGTAAAGGGCACGCTGAACGGCCAGTTCACCCTCTACCACGACAAAACCTTCAAGAAGACCGAGGACGGGACGTACGTGGATGGGAAGTACCACGGGAAAAGGCATACGTACAACGAGACTTCGGGGAGGATCAAGGGGACGGCTACGTATGAGAATGGGGTTATGACGTTTGGGGAGTTCTTTTAATTAATTATGATGATGCAGGGGCGGCCGTTCCCGGCCGCCCGCCATCACCGCCAAATCAACCGTTGATAGATATATCCTTCGTCCTGCTCGATAACGCCCCAGCCTGTTTCTCAAACCCGGCCTTGCCGAGCAGCGCGAACATGTTCTTCTTGTAGGCCTCCACGCCCGGCTGGTCGAACGGGTTGACGCGGAGCATGTAGCCGGAGAGGGCCACCGCCTTCTCGAAGAAGTAGAATATCTGGCCCAGCGTTTGGGCCGAGCGGTCCGCAAGCATCAGCGTCGCTGAGGGGACGCCGCCGTCTAAGTGGGCGAGCATCGTGCCCTGGAACGCCTTCTCGTTTATGTCCTCGAAACTCCTGCCAGCCAGATAATTCAGGTCGTCACTGTCGTCGTCGAACTTGGGGACCGTCATAGTGTGCGCGGTCTTTTTGAGGATCATGAACGTCTCGAAGACGTTGCGCAGCCCCTCCTGCATGTACTGGCCAAGGGAGTGCAGGTCGGTCGTGTAGTCGAGGCCGGCGGGCATGATGCCGGTGCCGTTCTTGCCCTCGCTCTCGCCCGAAAGCTGCTTCCACCACTCGTTGATGAAGTGTAGCTGCGGCTGGAACGTCGCCATAACCTCGGTAGTGTACCCCTTCCTAAAGAGGATGTTCCTTACGGAAGCGTACCGGCCGGCCATGTTTGTTTCTACGGAGTCGCCCGTGCAGAAGTCGTAAGCCTCCGCCGCGCCCTCAATCAGCTTGCCGATGTCTATCCCCGCGACCGCGATAGGGAAGAGGCCCACCGGGGTCATCACCGAGAACCGCCCGCCCACGTCGCCGGGGATCTCAAAAGCCGCGTACCCCTCCTCATTCGCCAGCTTGCGCAGCGCCCCATTGGCGGGGTCGGTCGTGGCCACTATGCGCGACGCGGCCTCCTTCTTGCCGTAGCGCTTCTCCATCCACTGCCGTATCACCCTGAAGGCGATTGCCGGCTCGGTCGTAGTCCCGCTCTTGGAGATCACGTTCACCGCCACCTCCCGGTCTTTCACCATCTCCAAAAGGTCGGTCAGATAGTCGCTGTTTATGGTATGCCCGGCGAAGAGCACCCGCGGCTTGCGCAGGTCCTCAAACGACGGCGACGCAAACTCGATGGCCGCTTTGGTGCCGAGGTAAGACCCGCCGATACCGATGCAGATCAGCACGTCCGCCTTGGACCGGATCTCCTGCGCCTTGCCGCCGATCGCGCCGAGGAGGTCCTTGCCCGTCCTCTTGGGCAGGTCGAGCCACCCGAGGAAGTCGTTGCCCGGCCCGCTCTTGGACGTAAGCATTTTCTCGGCCTGCGCCACGGACGGGTTGTAACACTCGAGCTCGCCCGGGTTGATGAAACCGGACATGAACTTGTCGTTGTACCAGATATGCTGCATAATAAATCGCTCCTGCTTAGGGTTATGGGTCGATGATTAACGGCATTAATCAATGAATATAATATTTGGCGGGGGGATCAAGGATTTTTTTGTTGTTTGGTAAATGGCGGCATTGCGTGATAAATTGGGGGTTGGTTGTGAGAATTAAAAGCAATATGGGATTATGTTTTGTTGCCTGCCTATAAAATCAAAAGACTATGGGAAAATGTTTTGTCGGTGCATTGAGCCGACGCCATCCCATGATATAGGGGAAAAGAGGCGGCTTGCTGTGCCGGCGGGAGCATGCAATCCATGCATTCACATCTCGGCCGCAGAAGCATCAGCACCAATGGAACTGCTCGCCGCCCGGCATGAAAGACGGTTGGCTTCTACGGTACGCGGACAATTCAAAACACCATGCTCTGGGCGTGGGCCGTGCCGCGTACCGGGTGTTCCAAA
>WQRV01000162.1 GCA_009786575.1 Chitinispirillia bacterium
GCAGATCGTAGTTTATGTTCATGGCCCCCTGTACAGGGGGCCATGGGGGACGAAATAAGAAAAACGGAAAAACTAATTTACAGAAAAGGTTTTACACTCCCTGGTTATTTAGGGACTTTTATTTTATTTATTGCTTCTCGTAATTGATCAAATGTAATATGCGTATATACATCTCTGCCTACGTGTCCAGAGCTGTGACCCAATAATCTATCAATTATAACTTGATTAACGCCTAAATTAGACAAGGCTGTTTCGACTGTATGTCGTGTTTCATGGGGAATATGATTTATATCTAATTTTAATCGTTTTAACGATAATCTAAAATTATGCTGGTTCCATTTATTCCCTACCGTATTTCTAATAAAATATGTTTCGGAGTCAATATACCAACTTTTAACCAATGGCATGATAGCCGCATGTATTGGTATCTTTCTCATGCCGTTTGGCGTTTTAGCCTTTACAATACGGAAATATCCCTCCGTAATATTCACATTATCGGCAGTCATACTCATAAGTTCTTCAATTCTCATACCCGAATATAAAAGTATTAACAAGCAACTAACTACCCTATTATCTTTTAGCCCCCATAAATATTTTATATCATCGTCCGTAAAAATTTCTCTTTCATTTTTAGATGTTATTTTCTTAGTTATTAACGATTTTATCGATGTACCTATTTTTATTATTCCCTGTGAAATGGCGTAGTTATCAAGATTAAATATTAGTGTTTTAATGGATTTCTGTACGTGTGCAGAGCTGCAATTATCAATAATACGCTGGTAGTGTGGTATTTCAAGTTTACAGTATTGAAAATCATATAACGCTTTGAAATGCTTATTGTATGCTGATTTCAAAGTGGTTAGGGAACGATCTGATAGTAATTCTTTATCTTTCGCAAATTTATACCATGATGTAAATACTTCTGAAAATGTTTTACTTCTATCTGAATCTAAATAAAAATCCTCTAATGCTTTATTGGATTCTACTCTGGTATTGTAAGAGCCTACAATATCGACTGAATTTAAGTAATAATCTTTTAATGCCTTGTCTGCCTCCGCAATGGTAGCGTAACAGCCTAAGCATATACGGGTTTTCTCGCCGTGTCTATTAACAGCGAAAACACGCGCTAAATAAGGCTTTCTAAGCCTTTTCCGCTTTAACTTGATGATATTACCAGTTCCCGGCGCACGTCTCATAATATACCTCCATTTTAGAAAGTGAAAAGTTATTTAATAATGGAAATATAATAAAGGTTATTATGTCTGAAGGTAAACTGAAGGTAAACAATCTAAAAATTGACGGGCGCGAAATATAAAAAACATCAATAAAATAAGGGGTTTTTAACACATTTACTTGACAACTATTTATTCGGGTACTCTATCCTTGAATGAAATATACCTTGCAGCACGGGCATAAATCCATCGGTAATGTCATTTAGGTCCCGCAGGGTCAGGTTGCACTGGTCGAGCTGCGAGGACAGAAACTTGTCGCGGATGATCTTTTTGACCAGTTCCCGCAGCAGCTTGGGCGAGCTCGTGGCTAAACTCCGAGATGCCGCCTCCACCGAGTCGGCCAGCATGATGATCGCCGCCTCGCGGGTTTGGGGCGGCGGGCCGGGGTAGCGGAAGTCCTTCTCCTGCACCTGCTTGTGCGGGTCGAGCTCCAGCGCCTTCTCGTAGAAAAACGATACCGAGCTCGTGCCGTGGTGCTGCTCTATCATGTCCCGGATAACCATGGGCAGCCTGTGCTTCCTGGCCAGCTCGACACCGTCCTTAACATGCGAACAGATGATGAGCGCGCTCATCGTGGGCGACAGCTTGTTGTGGCGGTTCCTGTCGCCGAGGCAGTTTTCCACGAAGTAGTCGGGCTTGCCGATCTTACCGATGTCGTGATAGTACGAGGCCACACGCGCCAAAAGCGCGTTCGCCCCTATCGCCTGCGCCGCGGACTCTGCCAGGTTTCCCACCAGTACACTATGGTTATACGTCCCCGCAGCTTCAATCGAAAGCATCTTCAGTATGGGGTGGTTCATGTCGGAGAGCTCAATGAGCGTCATGTCGGTGGTTATATCGAACACCCGCTCGAAGAATGGCGAGAGCATCATCGTAAGGAATACCGAGGCCAGGATGGCCGCGAAGGCGCTCCCTATGTTGACGAAGAACATGTCGAACCGCCACCCCATCATGTGCCAGATGGCGATGATGACGACGCTCAGGACAAACATGGGCGGTATCGCCTTGAAGAAGTGCCAGCGGTAGCGTATCCGGTAATTCAGAAGCGCGGCGGCGGCCGAATTCATGAGCGCGTAGAGGAAAAAGTAGTGGTTGAACCCGGTCGCCACCCCGAAGTAGACTGCGGTGAAGAGGCTGACCAGCATACCGATCTGCATTCCGAAGAGAACCGTGCACAGGAGCGCGGCGGCCGTTACCGGGATCAGGTACTCCGGCACCGCCGCGGGCGCCGACCACGTTTCGAAGACCCGCGGGAAGATATGCAGCCCTACCCTGACCAGCGCTATCTGCATAAGCACGATAATGCTCAGCGCCACTAATTTTTTGTGGTTTTTGACGATGGAGGGCTTGTACTTGTTCATGTAGAACGCCAGGGAGAAGAGTAGCATCAGAAGCAGCGCTACCCGCCCCGCGAACCCTGCGCGGGTCCGGCGCTCTTCGGCGGTGCCCTCTAAGCGCTCTATCGCGACGTGCAGCGAGTGCAGCCTCTGCACTATTTCGGCGGTGACCTCCTGGTGCTTGCGGACGATCTCGGTATCCTTGATGACCTTGCCGCTGGTCCCCAGCACCTCGGCGGACGCGGCGGCCCGGCGCTCAGCGTAGGCTTTGTTGTTGGCCCTTACGTTGGGGCGGACGCAGGCGTGCAGCAGTTCGTATATGACGTTGAGGCCATCGTCGTCCATCCGCTGCTCGCGCCTCAGCCGCTCAGCCATCTGTTCGAGGGCGGTCTCCTTGAATGGGACATCGACGACCGCTACGGTGTTCTCCCGGCCGTCGCGTACCAGCGTGACGAACCGCTTAGTGTACTGCATGCTTTGTTCGAAATTGGTATTGTACCGCAGCCGCCGCTCGTTGAGCTCCTCGTTCGTGGCGAAGAGGAGGGTGGCCGAGACGCCGCGGTCCATCATTGTGGCAAGCAGGAGCGAGGCCTCATCGAACAGGGCCGGGCGGCGGCGCAGGGCGTTGACCGCCCTCTCCGAGAGTTCGCGCGCGAGGAGGTTACCGTACACCTCGCTCAGCGAGTCATGGCCGTTATCGCCGGTATTTCTGACGGCGGCCCAGATATCGGCGAGCTTCTTTTGGGATTCGACGCCGGCAACGGAGTCGTAGTCCATGACGAGCAGCACCTGGTCCATAGCCCGCCGCCGCTCCCGCTCAAGCTCCTCCGGCGCCCTGATGATGTCGAACGTGAACGGGGCGATGACGGTCTCTTTCGCCGCGGTGCCCGCCTTGGGCAGGTCGAACTTCTGTACTGTGTCATCGTAGGGGAACAGCAGGGCAAGACATACCGAAAACGCCGCCAGTATCACCAGCGGCGCGGATTTGTGCAGCCACCGAGCGATACGCGAGCCGACACGCTTGCGTACGGCATGAAAGCCGCGCGTCTCTTTCTTGATATTAGCCATCAGGCAGCGTCCGGCGCTAACCGGCCGTTATTGCCCGCCGCCCTCAAGCTTAATGCGCTCCAACCGGAGGTCGGACAGCTCCGTCTCGGCAGCCTCGGCGGCCTTGCGCGCCTCATCGAGCCGGTTCTGGTCGGCCTCGTTCAAAGGTTTCCCCTTCTTGGCGGGATTCTTGGGACCACCGTCACCGGGGCCCGTCTTCGCGCCGACGCAACCGGCTACGCCCAGCATCAACATTACTGCCATCACAAGCGCGGTACGCGCCGCGCCCCTAAAAATCCCCGGCATTTGAGGACCTCCTCCTGATACAATATATAGATGAATGTTTAAACCCAAAATACAATATTCTATAATAATAATTCTTTCCACAGCACTAAGTCAAGAGGCGGTGGATTTTTATTTTTGAGCTCCCCAGCCCGCCGGGCCGTTCTTGGGCGGCATACCGGCAGGGCTGGCCCCCATTTACCGGTGAAGCAACGCCATTACGTCTTCGTTGTATTCTATCTCCAAAGACCTTTTTAGGTCGGCAACGGCCTTATCGAGATCGCCCATTGAGTGGTAGGCCTGCCCCCTGGCGTGGAAGTACGCCGCTTTTTCGGAGGCAAGCTCAATCGCCCTGTCAAAGTCGGCTATGGCCTTGCAGTGCTCCTCTATCTCATCGTACGCCTCTCCCCTGCAGCAATAATAGTCGGGGTCTTTCGGGTTGAGCTTTATCGCCATTGTGTAATCGGCGAGGGCGCTCCCGTAGTCCTTTTTCTCCGCGTACGCCAGCCCCCTGACCCAGTAAAAGAAGTCGCTGTCCTTGCCAAGCCGTATCGCCCTGGTATACTCGGCGATCGCGCTGTCGTAATCGCCCCTCATCTCGTACACCTCCGCGAGGTCGTCGTAGTGATAGGGGTTGTCGGGCTCAATCTCTATCGCCCTGGAGTAATCGGCGACCGCCGCGTCGTACTCGCCCAGCTCGCAGTAAGCCTGCGCCCTTAAACCATAACATAGCGGCCAGTACGGGTCAGCCGCCGCCGCTTTGGTAAACTCGGCAATAGCCTCCCCGTAACGCCCCAGTTCGCATAACTCCTGCCCGGCGTTTATATGAGACTTAGCGGCCTCAAACGCCCCCTTGTACCATCCGGCCGAGACTATGTCGCGCCACACCACCCCAAACATTCTCTTAAAGAGCCCCATTGTACCCTCTCATATATGGTTAAAGGTTAAAAATCCGGTTCATTATGGATTATACGTTTAAATATCGTACCTGTGCCACGGCGCGGCATCACGGAAGTACATGGGAAAGGCATAAATAACACAGTTGAGCAGCAGGAATCAGCCGGCTTGACGACGTACATACCGGTACGCGCCGTGCAAACTATAAGTATAGCCGTTGATACCGGCAGTAATACGTCCACCATGGCCCCCCTAAGCAGCCTTCATGGCCCCAAAGCACCGTTATAAGAACATCCCCTAATACAATATATATGATTTATGTCAAAAATGCAAAAAAAAATGCGCCCGCGCCTATTTTTTTATAGCCGCGACCTCCCTTTTGAGCTCCTCAAGGACGTTTTCCCCAGAAATCTTGCGCTTAGGCTCCCCTTTTACGAAGACTAACCACTCCCCTTTGCCCCCCGCGATCCCGACGTCCGCCTCCCGCGCCTCGCCGGGGCCGTTCACCACGCACCCCATCACCGCGATTTTGAGGCTTCCCGCCATCCCCGCCACCATCTCCTCCACCCTCTCCGCAACCCCCGCGACGTCCACCTGCGTCCGCCCGCACGTGGGGCAGGCGATCACCGACGGCCCCTCCATGAGCCCCAGAGACTTGAGAATCTCCTTGGCCACGTAAATTTCCTGCACCGGGTCGCCGGAGAGCGACACCCGCAGCGTATCCCCTATCCCGCCGGCCAGAAGCGCCCCAAGCCCCACCGCCGACCGGACCGACCCGCTGCGCACCGTCCCGGCCTCGGTGATGCCGATGTGCTGCGGCACGTCGGTCCGGGCCGACAGCGCACGGCAAGCCTCAACCGTAGTCAAAACATCGCTCGCCTTTATTGACACGACGATATCCCCGAACCCCTCCCTCTCGAAGAACGATATCCACGAAACCGCGCTCTCGGCCAGCGCGGCGGCGCAGGGCAACCCGTACTTATCTAACAGATGCTTCTCCAAAGACCCCGAATTAACGCCAATACGTATCGGCACCCCCGCGCCCCTCGCCGCGTCGATCACCGCCCTCACCCTGTCCTCCCCGCCGATGTTCCCCGGGTTGATGCGAATCTTGTCCGCCCCCGCCTCAATCGCCGCTATCGCCAGCCGGTAATCGAAGTGGATATCCGCCACAAGCGGCACCTTCGTCTGCCCCTTGACCGACTTGAACGCCCCGACAGCCTCCATATCGGGAACAGCCAACCGGACGATGGAACACCCGGCATCCCCAAGCCGCCCAACCTGCGAAAGCGTCCCCTCAACATCGTGCGCCCGGGTATTCGCCATAGACTGGATGACCACCGGGTTCCCGCCGCCAATGGGGATGCCGCCGACTTTTACGGTTCTCGTTATCTTCCGCCCGAACATGGCGGGCGTTGCAGAAACATCCGGCCCGTAAATCTTTACGCGCTCGCGGTCAATAATCTCGCGGAACCCCGCGGCGGCGCTGTTGTAATCGGTGACATCTACCCTGAATACG
>WQRV01000163.1 GCA_009786575.1 Chitinispirillia bacterium
AGGCCCGCGCCTCCGGCGCCTGCCGCCATAAAGGCTGCGCCCCTGCCGCCGGCCGCTCAGACCGGCGCCCCTGCGGCAGGCGCCATAAAAACAGAACCGCTCGATATGAAAAAAGCGGAGGAACGCGCCGTCAAAGACGTACACGCCTCCGGCGGCGAAATGTTCACGGTAAAAGACGGGCCGAAAACCGCAGCGCAGCCTAAGCAAACGCCGCCGCTGCAAACATCGCAAACGCCGCCGCCCCCGCCGCAAATGCCGCCGCCCCTGCCCCCGCCGCAAACGCCGGCGCAGAGCATGCCGGCAGCACATGCCGTACCGCCCGCCCAGGCCGCGCCCACAATCGCGCCCAAGGCCGAAACCGCCGTGGTCGAAGAAAACGCGCCCCCGGAACCCGAACCGCCGCGCGGCGCAGGGCTCGTAAGGTACCGGACACGCGGCCGCGACCCGTTTGTACCGCTGGTCAAGGATACTGTTTCCACAGACCTGCCCAGGGTAGAAAACCTGCGCCTCGTAGGCATCCTTGAAGACTACAACGAGAAGATCGCGCTCGTGGAAGACTTCAAAAACGACAACAGGGCCTTCGCGCTGAGGGCAAACGACGAGGTGGAGCACGGCAAGGTATTGCGGGTACAAAGAGACAGAGTCGTATTCCTGATAAGAGACTTCGATATATCTCGTTCATACGTACTAACATTAAGCGCGCCGTAGGCGTGAGAGGTAACTATGATAAAGAAAACAGCATTAGCCATTGCGCTAACCGTTATCCTGGCCTCGTCGCTCGCGACGGCGCAGCAGCCCGGCCGCACCATCGCGGCGGGCGACCGCCACAACCAGGCCGGCGACAGAATCATCGAGCTGTTCGACGTGCACGGCGCCGAACTGCGCTCGGTGCTGCGCCAGCTCAGCGCCTACAGCGGGACCGACATCGTCCCAAGCGACGCGGCCAAAGCCATGGTCTCGGTTTCGGTCACCAACAAGTCGTGGCGCGAAATTCTGGCCATCCTCTGCATGGTCCACAACCTCGCGTTTATCGAGGAAAAAGGTTTCGTATACGTGATGACCGCCGCCGAAGCCGCTGCCAGAGGCGCCAGCGCCGGCGCCGCACACGGAACGTCGCCCATAATAGGCCCAACGGGCATACTCACCCCCGCCGAAGACTCCGGGCCGCTGCACCGCGAGGTAATACCCATGCGCTACACCACCGCCGACGAAGTGTCCGCCGCCATTACCCCGTTCCTCACCGCGCGCGGCAAAATGGCCGCCATCAAACACACGAACGCGCTGCTGATCGTAGACACCGACGAAAATATAAAAGAGATCAAAAGCCTCATAGAGCAAATAGACATCCAGACCGCGCAGGTCTCGATCTCGTGCAAAATTATTGAGGTCAGCTCGGGGCTCGTGCAAAACATGGGCGTAAACTGGGGGTTCGCCGATAACAAAAACAACGTGACCGCCGGACAGTTCTGGAACCCAAACGGCGCCCCCGCTCCCGATATATGGCCCAAGGGCACTACACCGTTCCCGCAAGACGGAACGGCCCCAAGGCACACCATAAGCTACGGCCTGCTCTCGCCCGAACGCTTCGGAGTTACCCTCGAGTACCTCCTCGAAGACTCAAAAGCCGAAATAGTGGCCCAGCCGCAGATCACGACGCTAAACAACAAAGAGGCCAAAATATTCATGGGCCAGCAGATACCCATAAACACCAAAGACGACGCCAACAACACGGTAACCCAAATGGTAAACGCAGGCACCCAGCTGACTGTAACCCCCTACGTTGCCGGCGACGGCAAAATCATGCTCTCGCTAAGCCCGAGCAAAGAGTCGTATACCCTCACGCCCGACAACACCCCCATTATAAACCAGCAAAGCGCCACAACAAACGTTTTAGTCAACAACGGCGAAACGGTGGTGATCGCGGGCCTCACATCAAACGAGAAACAGGATGTGGATATGGGGATCCCGGTGCTCAAGAATATACCAATACTGGGCAACCTGTTCAAGAGGTCTACCAAAAACGCGAATAAGAGGGATTTGGTGATATTTGTTACCCCGCATATCATACATGCGGGCATTTAGATGTTTTTAAAGAAATATCGCAATACAGGCGCCGGCGGCCGGTAACGGCCGCCCCTGCGGTGCCGCCATCTCTGTAAACGCCGGGCTCGCCGGCTCCATGCAATGCCATCATCAAGAATTTTTGACTTTTCCTTGATATTAATAATATTATTATATATATTATATACGTATAACTGTCATAGGGGCGGTTATTGGCTATTTCGGCAAGGGGATTATGAACACACCGGCAGGGGCCGCGCCCGGCGGGACTTTGGGCTCGATTACTAACTTTCTGATGAACGTCGGCAAGCACCGCGACCTCATGGTCGTTATCGGTGTCATAAGCATTGTCGTCATACTCGTCATCCCCGTGCCTACCTTTTTCATAGACGTGCTGCTCACGCTGAACCTCTGCATCGCGCTTCTGATCCTCCTCGTGTCCATGTACACAAAGGAGTCTCTGGAGTTTTCCGTATTTCCGGCGCTGCTGTTGACTATTACGCTGTTCAGGCTCTCGCTCAACGTGGCCACGCTGCGCCTTATCCTGGGGTCGAACCCGCCATACGCCGGGCAGGTTATCAATACGTTCGGCGGGTTTGTCACGGGGGATAACATCGTTGTGGGCGTCATCATATTCCTGATATTGGTGCTTATCAATTTCATAGTTATCACCAAGGGCGCGGGGCGTATTGCCGAGGTTGCCGCCCGCTTCACGCTCGACGCCATGCCGGGCAAGCAGATGGCTATAGACGCCGACCTGAACGCCGGGCTCATAAACGAGGAGCAGGCGCGCGCGCGGCGCGACAAAATCTCCCGCGAGTCGGAGTTCCACGGCGCTATGGACGGCGCATCCAAGTTCGTGCGCGGCGACGCCATCGCCGGCATCATCATCATCATCGTACAGATTGTGGGCGGCTTCATCATAGGCGTGGCCATGAACGGGATGAACTGGAACGACGCGATACAGGCCTACACGCGGCTGACCATCGGCGACGGCCTGATGTCGCAGATACCCGCGCTCATGATCTCGGTTGGAGCCGGCATGATAGTCAGCCGCTCCGCCTCTGAGGGCAACCTCGGCATGGAGATAACGAACCAGCTCTTCGCCAACCCTAAGGTGATGTGGGTAGCCGGCAGCCTTATGACGATCTTCGCGCTCATCCCCGGTTTCCCCAAGCCGCCGTTCATCATCCTCGGCGGCGCCTGTTTCGCAATAGCCTACGTGACTACGCAGCGCGAAAAGACCGTTGCCGCCGAGGCCGCCGCCGCCGAGGCCGCGCAGAAACAGTCCGACCATCAGGCCGTCAAGCCGGGCGCCGAGCCGGTCGAGAACTACCTCCACGTAGACCCTATGGAACTCGAGATCGGTTACGGGCTCATCCCCATAGTAGACGCCAAGCAGGGGGGCGATTTGCTTGAGCGTATAACTATGATCCGCAAGCAGCTCGCTACCGAGCTCGGCATCATCATCCCGTCCATACGCATAAGGGACAACATTCAGCTTACGCCGAACGAGTACAAGATAAAGATACGCACGGTGGTAGTGGGCAAGGGCGAGCTTATGAGCGGCGCGCACCTCGCCATGGACCCCGGCACCGCGACCCGCAAAATCCGCGGCGTCCCCACGGTAGAGCCGGCGTTTGGGCTGCCCGCGATATGGATCACCGAAAGCCAGAAGAGCGACGCCGAGGTGGCCGGCTACACGGTCGTCGAGCTGCCCGCGGTGCTGGCCACGCACCTCACCGAGACGATCAAGAAGCACTCGCACGAAATACTCACACGCCAGAACGTGAAAACGCTCATAGACAACATCGGCGAGCAGGGGTCGGCGGTGATTGAAGAGCTGATACCCAAGATGATGGCGCTCGGCGAGGTGCACAAGGTGCTGCAGAACCTCTTGCGGGAGCGGGTATCCATAAGGGACCTGCTGCTCATACTCGAAACGCTGGCCAACATCGCCATGCGTACCAAGAACAGCGACGTGCTCACCGAGTACGTGCGCAACGCCCTCGCGCCGCAGATATGCGAGGCGTACAAGAACGACGAAGGCGTAGTGCCGGTGATCACGCTCGACCCGAACCTCGAGGCGAAGCTCGAGGGGGCTATACAGGAGCGCGACGGCGTGTTCCACTTCTCGCTGTCGCCGGTAGACGCGAACCGCATCCTCGAAGCGCTCGGGGAGCAGATAGAGTTAGTAAAGCAGATAGGCGAGTACCCGGTACTAATCTGCTCGCCAACCGTCCGCCCGCAGCTAAAGAGATTGTCCGAAACAAATTTCCCGGAACTAGTAGTGCTGTCGTACAACGAAATAGTAGCAGGCGTAGAGATAAGGTCGCTGGGAATGATATCGTTGGATGATGGGTAGAAAGGGAATTTGGTGTTGTAATGGATGATAAAAAAACGTATTTGTAGGGGCGATCGTCCCCGATCGCCCGTGCCGGAATTGCGATGTGGCAGGGATTTTTGTTTTTGATGTTGATTTTAATCTTAAGGACAGACATTGATGCGAATTAAGACGTACACCACGAAGAGCATGCGCGAGGCCCTCCTCAAGATCAAGGAGGAGCTGGGCGACGATGCCGTTGTGATCTCGAAGGAGGAGCGCAGCTCGTTCCTCGGCGGCAAGGAGTACCACGTAGTAGCGGGGGTAGACGAGAACGCCGCGCCGGCCAAGGCGCCCGCCTTCTCGCCGATCAAGGTCAGCCCTGCCGAGCCGGGGGTCTACGGGCGCCCGCGCCAGCCGGTGTCGTCCATCGTAGACCCGGAGACGGCCGAGGCGGCCGAGCCTGCGTTCCCGGCACCGCAGGCGGTGCGGCCCTACATCCCGCCCCGCCAGGACCACTTAGGCGGGGACCACGCCGATTCGAATCAGCACCCGCGCCACACAAAAACCGGCACGTTCCCCTCCACCGTCAGGGGGCTAAACGAAATCTCGGAGATCAAGGCCGACGTCAACGAGCTAAAGGACCTCGTCAAGACTATACTCGAGAGCGCCGTCTCCGCGCCGCCGCCCGCCCCTGCGGTTCACGCCGCGCCCGCCCCCGCAATATCTTACGACAGCGGCTGGGACGCGTTCGTCAAGCGCCTCGTAGACTCGGAGGTCAAACCGGATATCGCCAGGAGGTTAGTCGGCAACATACGCGGCGGGGCGCAGTTTACGGATATCGAACTCGAGCAAAAGCTGGAGTTCGCGCTAAGCGAGCAGTTCCCCGTCTCCGGCCCACTCAAGGTCAAAAAGGGCGAGCCGCTCGTAGTCGCATTCGTAGGCCCCACAGGCTCCGGCAAGACCACGACGCTCGCCAAGCTCGCCGCGCACTGCTGCTTCAGCAACCGCCGCAAAATCTCCATCATCACCGCCGACACGTACCGCATCGCCGCCATCGAGCAGATACGCACTTTCGCCGACATCGTGCACGTGGGCCTGCAGGTCGTATTCTCGCCCGGCGAGATACCGGACGCGCTCGCCGCGTGCACCGAAAGCGAAATCATATTCGTTGACACGGCGGGAAGGAGCCAGCGCAACGAGGAGCACATGGAAGACCTAAAGCAGCTGATACGGGTGCTGCGCCCGGACGAAACGCACTTGGTGCTGAGCGCTACAACCAAGGACTCGGACCTGATAGACATGGCGAACAAGTACCGCGGCATAAGGGTCAACAGGCTGCTCTTCACAAAGCTCGACGAGACGACGAAGCTCGGCAGCATCTTCAACGCGGTGAGCGAGCTTGGCATCCCCGTCTCGTACTTCACGGCGGGGCAGAGCGTGCCCGACGACATTGAGCTCGCGCAGGCGGGCAAGTTTGTGAAGAGGCTGATGGAAGGGCGGGCAATGTAGGGGACGGTCGCCCCTGCGGTTGGGTGTACGGATAAATGGTAATTTGTTTCGGCCCGGTATCGTAGAGACGCAATGCATTGCGTCTCTACGGCGGGATACGCGGTAAATGGTAATTTACCCGTGTAATGTGTGACAAAAAAACGATTTTGTAGGGGCGATCGTCCCCGATCGCCCGTGCCTGAATTGCGAAAATGCGTCTGATTCAACGTATACCGCAATCACCGCATTACGGGGCGTTGCACGCAACGCCCCTACGTTGGATTGTTGGTGTATTTTGCGTGATATTGTAATTCATGCGTTGCGGGCGACCGGGGACGGTCGCCCCTACA
>WQRV01000164.1 GCA_009786575.1 Chitinispirillia bacterium
ACCTATAATGGGTGCTTCTTGCCCAAAAAGGAGCTGTAAGGAAACTTTTTTACATTTTTTTTAAAAAAACGCTTGCGTTCGCATCATAGCAGGGGCGTTGCACGCAACGCCCCTACAAAATCGTTTTATTTATCATCCATTACAACGATAAATTATCATTTGTGTGATTCAAACAACAGAGATTTACGGAAAATGTAAAATTTAAATTTTTAACCAATATCAATAAATAAATAAAGGAGAGCAGTACATGAAAAGGACGCTTAGATGGCCCAAAGGCATTAAAACGGCAGGACGTATGGCGGCGCTGGTTGCGGCGGCCGGAGTGGCATTTGCGGCGTGGGGGCAAATCAAGCCCCCCGCCTCCGACTTCCGCGAGGAGAAGATCGGGATAGACATGGTGTTCGTCAAAGGCGGCGCGTTCGACATGGGATGCCGGGCCGACGCCCACGCCGCAGACTGCTGGGGAGACGAGAAACCGGTGCGCAAAGTTACCGTCAGCGACTTCCACATCGGCAAGTTCCCCGTCACGCAGAGACAGTGGACGGCGGTTATGGGAAGTAACCCGTCTAAGGTAAAGGGCGACGACATGCCCGTTGCCCCGGTCAGCTGGGATCAGGCGCAGGAGTTTGTCAGCAAACTGAACACTATGACCGGCAAGAAGTACCGCCTGCCGACCGAGGCCGAGTGGGAGTTCGCGGCGCGGGGCGGGCTGCAGAGCAAGGGGTACAAGTACGCCGGGAGCAACGGTATACACGATGTGGCGTGGTACGCAGATAACAGCGGGAACGCGATTAAGGCGGTGGGGCTGAAACAGGCGAATGAATTGGGGTTGTACGATATGAGCGGCAACGTGTGGGAGTGGACGCTTGACTGGGTGGGGAGCTACGGGTCGATAAAGCAAAACGATAACCCGGCTGGGCCGGTAAGCGGGACACACAGAATTGCCCGAGGGGGGAGCTTTCGGAATGAGGCGCGTAGGAACAGGATTACTAACCGGGGCGGGGATAAGCTGAATGTTAGTTTTGGGGATTTGGGGGTGCGGGTGGTGATTGGGGTTGATATTAATACGGCGGGTACAGGTGCAGGCGGGGGCGGCGGTAGTTTTACCGATTCGAGGGATGGGAAGACGTATCGTACGGTGAAGATTGGGAATCAGACGTGGATGGCGGAGAACCTGAATTACAACGCGAGCGGGAGTGTTTGTTATGAGAATAAGGAATCCAACTGCAATACATACGGTCGTTTGTATAATTGGTCGACGGTAATGAACAGAGCAAAGAGTTCAGATAAGAATCCCAGCGGTGTACAAGGTATTTGCCCCGTCGGGTGGCATGTTCCGAGTGATGCGGAATGGACGGCGTTGACGGATTTTGTGGGCGGAGAAAAAACGGCTGGAACGAAATTGAAGTCGAAAACAGGGTGGTCTACGGATAAGGACTATAAAGCCGCAACGGACGATTACGGCTTTTCGGCCCTGCCGGGCGGCAGCGGCCACTCAAATGGCGACTTCCGCTACGCCGGTGGCTACGGCATCTGGTGGAGCGCCACGGAGAACGATGCGAACAGCCGGGACATGGACTACAACAACGAGGCCGTGAACAGGAACAGATACATCAAGAGCAGCCTGCTCTCGCTGAGGTGTTCGCAAGACTGAATCGGCACAGCGCAACCAAGCCGCCGCCCCAAGCCGCGCATTTTGCGGCATGCGGCGTTGCGGGGGNGCCGTTGTCTGAATCGGGATTTACAGGATTAAAGGATTAACAGGATTAAAAATCAACGTCTGCATCACCGGCAAAAAACAATGTTTTGACGTTTAATCCTGAAAATCCCGCAATCCTGCAAATCCTGATTCAGACAAATGAGGCTTACGGTAATTAACGTTAACAAATATCAATAAATAAAGGAGAGCGGTACATGAACAGGACGCATGGAATGCTTAAAATTCTAACAACCGCGCTATTCTTAACGGCGCTTGCGCTTCTATCTTCCGGCGGCTGCAAGTCCGCCGCGAAGAAGGAGGCGGAGGCGCAGGACTTGACTGAACACAGGCGGAGGATCGCGTTAATGGATTCGATAACGGCGGGGGGCGAGCAAGGGTTTCTGACGGAAAGCGAAAAGGAGTACTGGATGCGGGAAAAAACGTGGTTCCGTGAAGATATTGTACAGGTGATGCTGCGAACAGTAAAGGAGAGGCGCGCCGCGGGTACGACCGCCAGCCAGTTGGAGAACACGCCGGTCAGCTTCCGTAACCGTTACTCCAACCATGTCTCCAAGTACATCACTATATCCACGGCGGCGGAACTGGCGGAGCTGGCGAACTTGATTAACGGCACCGACGGCCGCCACGAGCAATTTAGCGGCAAGACCATTACCCTCACCGCCGACATTGACCTTTCCGACTACCCCAACTGGGAGCCGATAGGCCGCCCGGGTTCGTCGCCGTCCGGCAGCTCGATGCGTTTCCACGCCACGTTCGACGGGGGCGGGCACGTTATACGCAACCTTACCATTGGCCGCCCGGATTCGAGCGCGCAGGGCCTGTTCGGCATGGTCAGCGGCGGGGGTGTGAAAAATCTTGGGCTTGAGGGTGTAAGCATTCTGGGCAAGGACGATGTCGGCGGCGTGGCGGGCAAGATCGCCGGCAACGCGTATGTGCGCAACTGCTACGTTACCGGGTCGGTTAGCGGCAAGGGCAGCGTTGGCGGTGTAGTTGGGTATGTTGGGGAGTTGGGCGGTACTGTGGAGCAGTGTAGCTTCACCGGCACGGTTACCGCCGATGACAGGGCCCCCAAGGCCTACCCGCGCGCCGGCGGCGTGGTTGGGCATGTATACGCGGGGAAGATAAACAGATGCTACTCTGCCGCCGATGTAACGGCCACCGCCAGGCACCACGAGGCCCTCGGCAGCGCGGCGGGCGGGATTACGGCGAGCTCCAGCGACGTTACCAACTGCTATTCGACCGGTACGGTGAGCGCGCCTTTTGGCGCCGCGGCGGGCATTGCGGCGACCATGATGCCGGGAGGCGACATTAGCTACTGCGCGGCGCTTAACACGTCGGTAAGCGGCAAGTGGATCGGGCGCATAACCACCGCGAGCCAGGCGCACCTCTCGAACAACGCCGCCTTTTCCGAAATGAAGAACAGCGCCAACGCCCTATGGGGCAGCACAGGCGCGAGCCGCCTCGACGGCGACAACATCGACGCGCGCCAAATCGCCGCCGACGGCACGCTCGGAGACCGGTTCAAGAAAGAATACGGCTGGACAACGGAAAAAGGCAAACTGCCCGGCTTCGGCGCGGCGGTGACTATGCCGATACGCCTGAGATCCGGGGACGGCGCTACGGAATTCACCGAAATCGGATGGTACATCAACAACCGGGGGGCGCAGAGGTACAACATCTCCACCGCGAAACAGCTCGCGGGGCTGGCCGAGCTTGTAAACAACGGCATTTTCACCGGCGAAACAATCGTCCTGACAGGCGACATCGACCTCTCGCCGTACGGCAAGGGGTCGGCGTTTAACCGCGGGATGGGGTGGGTGCCGATTGGGACGTTCCCCGGTATGTTCTCCGGAACGTTTGACGGCGGCAATAAGAGGATACGCGGCCTGTACATAAACGATCCCACACTCGACAACGCCGGGCTGTTCGGCTACGTTACCGGCGCTTCGTTAATAAATATCGGCGTTACGGGCGCGGATATTACCGCCCGCGACAACGTGGGCGGCATTGCGGGCTATTTTGACGGGAACGATTCTAATGAAAACAACATAGTCAACAGCTATTCAACCGGCTCCATCAGCGGCCGCGACATGGCGGGCGGCATTGCCGGGTCGTCAAGAGACGGCAGCGTACTCAAAAGCTACTCGTCCGCCGCGGTGAGCGGCCGCGATATGGTGGGCGGCATCGTGGGAACGATCACGAGCCCGGGAAACTGGGGCGAGGGCATGGTTAAGGGCAGTTACAGCACAGGCGCGGTAACGGGGCGCAACTCCGTTGGCGGCATAGCGGGCGAGGTAAATGACTTGAACCTCGGCACCGGCGTCGGCGACTGCTACAGCACCGGCGCGATAACCGGCGAAGAGAACGTAGGCGGTATACTGGGAGTACTCATAGGCAGCGGTTTGAGCACCTGCTACAGCACGGGCGCGATAACCGGCACGCAAGCGGTCGGCGGCATTGTGGGCTTCGCCAACAACGGGGAACCCCACTGCCGCAGGGGCTGCGATACCGAGGATGCGTATTCAACGGTCTCCGCCTCAGTAACAAACTGCGCCGCGCTAAACCCAAGCGTAAACAGCGACGGCGCCGCGGGGCGCATCGTAGGTAAAATCGAAAAAGGCGGCGAGGTAACCATAGGAACCAGCGCCGCCTTCAACGGGCTGAAAGACAGAGGCGGCAGAACCAACAGATGGGCGGTCAAAGGCCCCTCCGCAACAGACGGCGCAGACATCACAAAGGAAGAGATAGGCGCAGACGGGACAATAGGCGGCAGGTTCACCGCCGAGGGAGAAGGAAAATGGACGACAGGAAACGGTAAACTGCCGGGATTAGGCGGAAAAACGGTGGAAACGCCGAGACATTTACGGTAACTAACTTTAACCAATATCAATAAAGGAGAGCAGTACATGAACAAGAAGCACGGAAGGGCCAAAGGTATTAAAACGGCGGGACGGGGAAAAATATCAATCCTGCTGATGATTGTTGCGTTGGCGCTCGCGGAGGGGTGCGGAGGGGAGTCTAAAGAAGAGAAGGCGATGAGAGTGGCGATTGAAGCGAGAATGAAGCAGGAAAAAACGGATGCAAAAGCGGAAATGGAAGCGAAAATGGCACGGAGTCCGGATGTGTCATGGTATGGTTCCCACTCGAACGAGTTTAATATATCTACCGCGCAACAATTGGCGGGGTTAGCTCAATTGGTGAATGGGGGGGAGAGCTTTATCGGGAAAAGCGTTTTTTTGACAAGTGATATTGACGTGTCGGCATTTGGGAAAGGGTCGAAGTTTAACAACGGGAAAGGGTGGATTCCTATTGGCCGCGGCGATGGTTTCTTCGGGACGTTCGACGGCAACGGTAAAAAGATAAGCGGGCTGTACATAAACAATAGTGCGCTTGACAGAGCCGGATTATTCGCTAGTGTTGGCTCTTACGGATACGGTACCGTGAAGAATCTTGGTGTTGTGGACGTGGACATTACCGGCGGCAATTCTACGGGCGCTGTAGTCGGATATCTTATTGAGGGCAGTACATATAACTGCTATTCCTCCGGTACTGTCAATGGCAAGGATGGCGTAGGTGGCGTGGTGGGGGCTATTAACAGCGGTAACGGGTCCAACCTTTATTCTACCGGCACGGTTAGCGGCAACGACAATGTTGGCGGCGTGGCAGGCTATATGGGTGGGGGATTGAGCAGCAGTTATAGTACCGGCGCGGTGAGCGGGAACAATAACGTAGGCGGATTGGTGGGGTCTATCAGTCTTGAGTCCTCTTATTGTGTTGGTGGAGTTTCGTCTAGGTCTGATTGTCGAGATGCGTGCATTAACAGTAATCTTGATAATTGCGACGAAAATTGCTGTACCGAAGCTTGCTATGAGAGCGACTGTGAAAATCCTTATAGTCCCAGTACCCTGAAAAATAGCGCTGCGCTAAACACAAGCGTACACGGCACGAAAAACACCGGGCGCGTAGTTGGCGTAATTAACAATCAAAAATCTTCGCAGAGGCGGTACGACATGGGTACCGGCACTTTGTACGAGGAAGTTACGGAAATCAACAACGTCATCTCCAACAACATCGCCTTCTCCGGCTTGAAAGACCGGGACGGCCGCACCAACCGCTGGACCGCCAAAGGCGCAAAGGGCGGCGACGGCGCCGACATCACCGCAGCGACAATCGCCAAAGACGGCACCCTCGGCCAGCGTTTCACCGCCAAAGACGGTTGGGCCACAGAGAACGGCAAGCTCCCCGGTTTGGGCCGGGAGGCGGTGGATTTGCCGGAGCATTTGAAGTAGGGGGGCTTGCGGGAAATGGAAATTTATCGATGTGTTTATGGACATTTACGGTTGTTGTTTAATATACACCTGTAGGGGCGACCGTCCCCGGTCGCCCGCAACACATGGATTACAATATCCCGCAAAATACCCCAACAATCCCACGTAGGGGCGGGCCTGTGTGCCCGCCCGCGATGCCGGGATTGCGGTATACGTCAAATCAAA
>WQRV01000165.1 GCA_009786575.1 Chitinispirillia bacterium
GCAGATCGTATTTTATGTTCGAGGCCCCCTATATAGGGGGCCTCGGGAGACGAAATAAAAAAACGGAAAAACTAATTTACAGAAAAGGTTTTACACTCCCAGACATGCCGATAATCTCGAAAATCACGCTGTTGTCCATCAATCAGTACCTTGTTGGTTATTGTATTGTGATAATATAGTATATGCGTAAACAAAAAGGGCGGATATTTGCTATCCGCCCTTTTCATAATTCCGAGAGCCGCCCCTGTATCAATTAACTTCTGTTTTTCGCATTAAGCTTCTTCAGCATATCGTCTACCCCGCTGTCCTTCCCGCCGGCCTTGACGTACCTCTTCAGGAAATCCTTGGCCTTTTTCTCATCCGTAAGTTTCGAGTAGTAGATTTCGCCGATCAGCCTGAGCGCCTCAATGCTGTTGGCGTTGACCTTGGTTCTGCGGTTGATGGAGGCCTGGTATGCGAAGACTGCCCGTTCGTACTGCTTTGTTGCCTGGTAGAGCCTGCCGAGGGCGAACAGTATGTTCATGTCGCCGTTGTTTGCGGCGAGGCCATGGTCGAGGGCTTTGATTGCGTCTTTCAGGTTGCCCTGTTCTTCTTTTATGGCGGAGACCGCGAGGTAGAGTTCCGGGCTTTGCGGGCAGCGGGCGGCTATGCTTTCGTATACCGCGGCGGCCTTGTTCAGTTCGCCTTTTCCGGCGAGCGCCTTTGCTTTGCTGAGCAGGAGGCGGGAGTTGGTGGGGTCGCCCTTGGCGGCTTCGTCGAAGTAGCCGATGGCGGCGTCGAATTCGGCCTGGCGTAGCATCATGCGGCCGAGGCCGGCGCTGATGTGGGGATTTTCGGAGTCGAGGGCGGTGGCCGCGAAGTAGGCGGACTGAGCGAGGTCGGGTTCGCTCTTGGCCTCGTGGATGCGGGCCTTGGCCAGCTGGTACCATGCGGGGCTTTGTGCGGCGTGGGCCACGAAGCGTTCCAACGCGGCGTTGGCCAGCTTGATGTCGCCGAGTTCGCAGTAGACTTCGACTAACCTGAAGAATACCTCGCCGTTTTTCGGGTTCTGGGCTGCTACGGCCTCGAAGAAGTCTTTAGCTTCCTTGAATTTTTCGGCGGCGGCCAGGGCTTTGCCCAGTTTGTAGGCGATCCGCTCGCTGTAGCCGGCGTTCTGCCATACCGTCAGGTAGTTGCCGGAGGCCTCTTTGTACTTAAAGTTTGCTACAAGGGCGTCGCCGAGGGCTTCGAGGGTCTGTACGTCGGCGGGGGAGTACTTGAGGGCCTCCCTGAGGTGGGTCTCGGCGGCGGAAAATTTACCGTTATTGAGCAGGATCATGCCGGCGAGGTAGTTCACCGTGGGGTTTTTCGGCGTGATCTTGAGCGCGGCGTTCAGATGTTCGGAGCAGATTCCGGGGCGGTTGGTCAGGTTGGCCGAGTAGGCGCTGTAGGCTAAGTAGCGTGAGTTCTTGGGCTCTATGAGGAGCGCTTCGTCGAATTTCCTGAACGCGGCCTCGGTATCGCCCTTGTCGAGCATCAACTTGGCGTACTCGAACTTGGCCGGGGCGAACGCGCTGTTGAGGTCCATGGTTTTGACGAGCAGTTTCCCGGCCTGCGCCTTTTTGCCCTTAGATATATGGAATACGGCCAGATTGTACTGATTCTCCCAGTTGCGCTGGGCCAGGAAGGCGGCTTTGGCCAGATGTATGCCGCGGAGGCTGTCGCTGCCGTTCTCTTTATATATGGCGGCCAGCAGGCGGTGCGGCGCCTCGTCGGACGGGATCAGCGCGGAGGCCTCTTTGAGCACCGGGATGGCTTCGTTGTACTTTTGGAGGGCGATGTAGGTCTCGCCGAGTTCGAGGCGGATGTCGAAGCGGCCGGTTTCGTATGTTGTGAGGCCCTTGAGGATTGCTGCGAGGTAGACGGTGTTTCCGCTTTCGCGGGCTGCTGCGGCGAGGTCTCTGAGCTCGTCGGCGGTGAACTGGTTTTCCAGATTTTCATAGCTGATATCCGGCGCGCCCTTCTTGGCCTTTTTGGCGGCGTTTGCGGGCATGGCGGCCAGAGCGAGTGTCAGCGCCAACATTAAAACCAGTTTCGAAATTGAGTTCAGGCCCTTCATAAAATCCCCCCTGTGTTACGGTTATTTTTTTCGGTTACGTCCGCGTTGAATCGCGTCTCTAAACATATCTTAGGGATATCTTGACGTAAAAATCAAGATTTTTTTTAAAAAAATTAATTTTTTTTCAAAAAAAGCGGAAAACGCGCCAAAAACGAAGAAAAAACTTTATTTTTTCGCTGAAATTAGTTATTTTATATATGGCGGTTTTCCTGACCTGAGGCGTTTGGGGGTGGTTGTGGGATTTTTTTCTGATCTGCATCGCAGTATTTTCGACCGGAATTTCTACCGCGAGGTGCCGGAGCGCCCGGTTGGCCGCGTGGTCCTGTTCGTGTTCAAGATGCTGTTTTTCACCGCGCTGGTCCTGGGCGTCGCCCATACATATTATATATCGCACACCGGGCGGGGGATAGCGCCGCTCGTGAGCGCGGTCTTCGGGGGTGTGGAGATAAGGGACGGCCGCCTCCAGACCGACCTCCCGCAGCCCTACGGGGTCAGGGGGGAGGCGTTCACGCTGCTCTTGAACCGGATGATGGGCCACTCGCGCTTCTTTGAGGGTATGCCCGACGGATATATGGTTATAGACACGCGCCCCGCTCAGGCACCGGCAGACGGGGAGGCGGATGGCGCCGCCGGGGCCGCCGCGCCCCAGATCGTGCTCGGCGAGACGGCGGTCGCGTTCAGGGGGATGGGCATGGCGGTGCCCTACAGCGCCATTATAGACGGCGGGAACTTCAAGTTCACGGCGGAGGCGGTGCAGGAGTACCTGAACAAAAACGTGGTGCAGTTCCTCATCCACTTCTTCCTCCTCGGACTTTTCTTCACCACGTTTACCATGTTTTTGAGCGCTTTCTTCCTCTCTCTTGCCGCCTACATCTTCAGCGTAGAGCGGGCGAAGGGGTTCAGGCACTTTGCGAAGCTCGCCTGCTTTGCCGTTACCCCGGTAACGCTCGGCAGCGCGGCGGTAGCCGTCTCCGGGGTGGCCGACGCCGAGTGGACGTGGCACGTTTTCGTAATAATATCGACGGTAATCATGTTCCGGGCGATGGTCAGCACTGCCGGCAAGGCGCCCGAAGAGAAAAAAGAGGCCCCGCAATGAAAGAACTCGGCATAGAGAGGAAAAAGGGCGACCCGCAGCGCTTAGACGGCCAGGTAACCGTCTACGCGAAGGTCGAGGCTGACCCCGAGGAGGTCCTCTCCATGAAGCACCCCATGGCCTCTATGGTTCACGGCGGCCTGCTCGCGGTGCAGGGGAACTACAGGGAGCAGAGCAGCCTGCGCGACTTCCTGAAAAACGAGATGGGCATATCGCTGGACGCCGGCGGTCTCGATGGGGACGACGGCCTCAAGGATATGATCGAGAACATGGATGGCCTCGAATCGGCACTCGACCCGGAAAAACTGCGCGAGCGGCTCGACAACATGGGCGACATTGAGGAGTTCATCCCCACGCCCGCAAAGGTGGTGCCGTTCCACAGCGAAACGGAGATACTCGACCAGCCCGGAGACGTCTACTTCGCGGGCTTTTTCAAGGGCGTAGGGAACGCGGTGCTGGCCGTCAACGCGATACCGATAGTCTATCAGGCGGTATTCAGGGAGCAGCAGATGCTGTCGCTGCAAAGCGAGATCGAGTCGCTCATAGAGCAGATAGAGTGGAACGACTTCGGCGACGGGGTGACGATAGCCTCCCCAGGCGTCAACCCCGAAGAGGCGATATTAAAGGAGTACATCCCGTCGATGCTTTACCAGCGCGTAGACCCCGTAGCCTTCGAAACCTCCAGAAAACAGTTCCGCGCGTTCATGCACGGGTACAGGTTCAACGACGACGTCGAGGCGGTGCTGTCGCTGATATCAAAGGAAAAGGAACTGGGGATCGAGGAGTATAAGCTTCTGGAGCTCTACGCCAAGAAGATCGCCATGGTGCAGATGGAGGACTTCGCGGGGGTGGATGTGGTGCACAAGGAGATAGAGCATTTGCGCGAGGCCATGTGAAGAGATTATTGATAATCGTTATGGCTGCCTGCCTGACGGTTTTCGCGCAGGGGAAGCGTAAGGCGCAGGCACCGTGTGCGGTTTTTGCCGCCGTATCATCGGACAGTTCGGGAAATTCTTTTACAGATCCGCGGGATGGGAAGACGTACCGGACGGTGAAGATTGGGGATCGGATTTGGATGGCGGAGAATTTAAACTATAAAACCCGTAAATCCTGGTGCTACGATAAACAAGATGATAATTGCCAAAAGTACGGACGGTTATATGATTGGACTGCGGGGGTGTGGGGGGCTTGTCCTGAGGGGTGGAGGCTGCCGCGTAGTGAAGAGTGGTATGATTTGGCGCAGGCGGTTGGAGGATATAGTGCTGCCGGTAAGAAGCTAAAGTCAAAATCGCAGTGGGACGGTACGGATGTTTTTGGCTTTTCGGCAGTGCCCGGCGGCCGCCGCGATGCCGATGGCAGTTTCTACTACGCTGGCATGTACGGTTACTGGTGGAGTGACGATATTGATTACTGGCCCGACAAAGCGTACGGCTGGGGCATGTACACAGGCTACGGCTTCGTGAATAAAGGCCTGGGCTACAGGACGAGCGGTTTTTCTGTTCGTTGTATATTGGAGACCAAATATTGTACTATTTACGGATGCGGGCGGTGCAGATGATAACCGCAATTTACCGCAATACCGCCTCCCGTTTCCGGAAGAATTTGACGATAGGCGTTACGTAGCCGGTGTCTGTAGATACCCGTATCGCGTCTACGTCCATCGATTTCAGCAGGTCGTCGAGGTCCGCTTTTCGTTTGTCCATTTCGTGGCGGTAGATCATGAGCGCTTTCTTGTCGCGCGTGTCAAACAGGATCGATTCGCCTGTCTCCGCGTCTTCGAGCTCTATCAGCCCTACGCGGGGGATGGTTTCTTCGCGGGGGTCGGTTATTGAGATTGATACGAGGTCGTGCCGTTTGGCGGCTACGCGCAGCGGGGCTTCGAAGTTTTTTGAGATGAAGTCGGAGACAAGGAATACCACGCTGGTTTTTGTCTGGACCTGATTCAAAAATTTCAGAGCGTTTCCTATATCGGTGCCCTTGTGTTTGGGCTGAAAAAACAACAGTTCCCGGATGACGTGCAGAACGTGGTTTTTCCCTTTACGCGGGGGAATGTAGACTTCTATGCCGGATGTAAAGATTATCAGCCCGACCCTGTCATTGTTGCGTATTGCGGAGAACGCGAGCAGCGAGCAGAGTTCTACGGCCATTTCGCCCTTGAATTTGTCTATAGACCCGAAGTTGCCGGAAGACGACGCGTCTACGACGAGCATGACGGTAAGTTCGCGCTCTTCGATGTATTTTTTGATGTAGGGGGCGCCCATGCGCGCGGTGACGTTCCAGTCGATCGTCCGCACGTCGTCGCCGTCCATGTATTGGCGCACCTCGGAGAACTCCATCCCGCGGCCCTTGAAGGCGCTGTGGTATTCGCCGGACATCACGGAGTCCACGATGCGGCGCGTGCGGATTTCTATCTGGCGGACCTGCTGCAATACCTCTTTTGGTATCATGGTACCTCTACGCTGTCAAAGATTTTCTGTATGATCTGCTCGGAGGTGATGTTTTCGGCCTCCGCCTCGTATGTGGTGGTGACCCTGTGGCGCAGGATGTCCATCCCCACGGACTTGATGTCTTCCGGCGTTACGTACCCGCGGCCCTTTATGAACGCGTGTGCGCGGGCGGCCCTTGTGAGGAAGAGGGTCGCACGGGGGGAGGCGCCGTAGGAGATCAGGTCCTTCATATCGCCCAGCCCGGCAATTTCCGGTTCTCTTGTGGCGAAGACTAAGTTGACGATGTACTCCTCTACCTTGGCGTCCATGTAGATATGGGTGACGAGGTCCCTTGCGGCGAGCAGTTTGTCTACCTTTATTACCGGGCTGGCCTCCGGGACGGGGCCGGCGGCCATGCGCCTGAGTATCTCTTTTTCTTCCTCGCGGGTAGGGTAGGAGATTTTGAGCTTGAGCATGAAGCGGTCGATCTGGGCCTCGGGCAGGGGGTAGGTGCCCTCCTGCTCGATGGGGTTCTGGGTGGCGAGGACGAGGAACGGCTCGCCGAGCCTG
>WQRV01000166.1 GCA_009786575.1 Chitinispirillia bacterium
GCCGGAATTACGATATTGCGTTTGATTTCAACGTATAACGCAATCCATGCGTTGCGGGCGACCGGGGACGGTCGCCCCTACAGGCGTATATTAAACAACAACCGTAAATGTCCATAAACACAACGACAAATTATTATTTACATTACGGTATTGATTTCAATGTTACCGTATCTCACCACTCGTTGACCCACGGATACTCATCGATGGGGTGCAGCGGCATTTCGTAGTCGTAGCCCGGCGTGGCCACGAGGCGCTGGTATGTCCAGTAGTTGCCCATAACCTTTTTGACGTACCCGCGCGTTTCCAGAAACCCTACGTCTTCGTTGAATATGTCGAACTCCGACTTTTTGTTCTTGTCGCGCCACTTTATTGCGTTGTGCGAGCCGGCGTTGTAGGCGCAGAGGGTTAGTACGTGGTCGCCGTTGAACTGGTTCAGCCGCTTACGCAGGTAGTAGGCGCCGTACCTGATGTTCAGGTCGTAGTTGAACAGCGAGTCGGCGGTGAAGTTTTGTTCCTTCAGCTCCTGCGAGATGGTTTTGCCGGTGGCGGGCATGACCTGCATGAGCCCGGTGGCTCCGGCTGGGGAGACGATGGCGGCGTCGAAGATGCTTTCCTGGCGCATCACCGCGCTTATGAAGAGCGGGTCAACGCTGAACCGCTCGGCGTACTTGCTGATGGTTGACGAGTAGAACGGCGGGAACATGACGGCCTGTACCTGTACCGGGATGCGTTCGCGGTGCTCCATTGGTATGCGCCACGCCAGCCGCCGCGCGACCCGGAACGCCCGCGCGGTGCTGCCGGCTATCGCGTAGGCGGAGGACAGGTCGTACTGGAGCAGCAGGTTGCCGCTGTAGTTGGATTCGAAGTTGTCGAGGAAGAGGGCGGCGTCGTCGGGCCTTGCTGCCGCGAGCAGGGCTGTGCCGCGCCGCAGGGCCGTGCTGTCGCTCCCGGAGAGGCTCTTTTTGGATGAGTGCGGCGAAATGGAGTCGAGCCAGGCGCGCGCCATATTTTCCGGCATTTGCGCCACGTTCGGCGGCGCGGCGAGGTACTTGCCGGTGCCGCTGTCGGCTATGCCCATGAGCTGCATTGCGCGGTGGGCGTGGTAGTCGGTGGGGTCAAGCCTCACGATCTCGTTCCAGAGCTTGCGCGCCTCGCCGTCCCGCCCCAGCGCCGCGTGGGCCTTGCCCTGCCAGAACACCCCGGCCCAGAGGTAGTTCGACTGCGGGTGTTTTTTCTTGAATGTCTCAAGGTGGACGATCACGCTGTCGTATTGGCCCATCTTGTAGTAGCATAGCGCGTGGCGGATGTGCGCCTCTTCGGTGCGCCTGCCCTTGGTGTTGAATATGCGCCGGTACCCCTCGGCCGCCGGCTTGAAGTTGCGCGCGTCTTCGTGGTTCCAGGCGCGCAGCCAGAGTATCTCCTGCGTTTGCTGGTGCGACGGGAAGTGTTTGACGTGCGTGTCTTGCCACTGCGCCATTTGTGCGTTGTTGCCGAGGCTTCGGTAGGCACGGGCGATCTGCGTGAGCACGTCGGAGTCGGCCCCGTAGGCGGCGTGGTACTTTTTGTAGAGCTCGATGGCCTTGGCCCACTGTTTCTGCCCGTAGGCGATGCGGGCGGCGAGCAGGGCGGCCTGTTTAGCCGCTGCCGCCTTGGAGAAGTCGGCCCGGCGCTGCGCCTGCGCGAGCATCCGCTCGGCCAGGGCGAAGTTGCCGCACTCGTTGGCCTGCGTGGCGAGCGAGAATAGGAACTTGGTGCCCACGAGCGTGTTGTCGCCGGAGCGCTTCTGGAAGAGGCGGTCTACGACCCCGCAGGCGTCGCGCTTGCCGAGGCCGGAGAGGTGCTGCTCGAGGAGCGAGTCGGCCTCGGCTACGTTGCCGGCGGCGAAGAGCGAGTCGCAGGCGGCCTCGAGCCCCGCGGCGGTGAACATCAGCTGCCGCCGCTCCCACCGGAGGTACTCGTCGAGCCACGAACCCTTAGGCGGCAGCACGGCGCCCCTGCCGGCGGCCGCGCGAACCTTGGAGAAGAGCTGCTGCTGGTAGCGCGCCGGCAGCCCGGATGCCTCGAGCGCCAGCCCGTAAGACGCTACCGCCTTAGAGTCGTCCCCGGTCGAGGCGGCGATGTCGCCCAACTGATCAAAGGCAAGCGGCGCGAGCGTCCGGCTCCCTTTGCCGACGGCGTTGAGCGCGTCCACGGCCTCCGCGGTATTGCCAAGGTAGGCGTTTATCATCCCGAACTTGTAGAGCCAGAGCAGCGAGTCGGACCCCCGCGAGCCGGACTTGACCGCGAGCAGCGCGGCGTCGGCGAACCCCGTTGCGAGCTCCCGCGTCCCCGCCCAGCTGATGGGGGAGGGCAGCCGCGGCGACGCCTGCGGGTAGATGGGCGGCGGCGTGGCCCGGGAGAACCCGCACAGAACGCAAAGGAGCAGCGCGGCGAGGGTAATATTGACGGATTTACGCGAATTTTTCATAGTCACCATGTTCCCTGATAGAACTAATATACATTATATGCCGCGGCGATTTGTAAGAATCTGTGTAAATTTTGTATTTTTATATGTTAACGCCCAAAAAAGGAAAATCTGTACATGAAAGAACTCATAGTAAACGCCCTCGCCGGCGAACTAAAGGACCACCTGACCTACTACGCCGTCGAAAAAAGCGTGGAGACCCCGCCCTCCGACGACCTGGGCGACTACGCTTTCCCATGCTTCGCCCTCTCCAAGCTCCTGCGCAAGAACCCCGCCCAGATCGCCGCGGAGCTCAAAGAGAAGCTCGGCGGGGGGTTCGCAGACAACGGGATAACGGTCAAATCGACCGGCGGGTACCTCAACTTCTTCGTGGACAAGAAGCAGATGGCCGCCGCCGTCCTGGAACACTCCATGGCCGGCGGCTTCGGCAGGGGCGGCGCGGAGGGGCGGGTCGTCGTCGAGTTTGCATCCCCCAACACCAACAAGCCCCTCCATCTGGGCCACCTGCGCAACATGTCTATCGGAGACAGCGTGGCGAGAATCCTTGCGTACTGCGGGTGCGAGGTCGTAAGGGTCAGCATTAATAATGACAGAGGCGTACACATCTGCAAGTCGATGCTCGCCTACAAGCGCTGCGGCGGAGGGGCGGCGCCAGAGAGCGCCAATGTCAAATCCGACCGCTTCGTTGGTGATTACTATGTGATGTTCAACGGCAAGTCGGCCGGGGACCCCTCCTGGAACGACGACGCGCAGAAAATGCTCAGGGATTGGGAAGACGGCGACCCGGAAACCCTCGAACTCTGGAAGAAGATGAACGGGTGGGCGCTCTCCGGGTTCCGTGAGACCTATAAGCTCTTTGGGATAGCGTTCGACAAGGAGTATTACGAGAGCGACATCTATAAGAACGGCAAGGAAATTGTAAGGGACGGGCTTGACAGGGGGATATTCCACACGAAGGAGAACGGCGCAGTGGCCGTTAACCTGACAGAGGAGAAGCTCGGCGGCGAAGACGGCGACAAGGTGCTCTTGCGGCCCGACGGCACGAGCGTCTACATTGTGCAAGACCTGTACCTCGCGCTCCTCAAGGATGAGGAGTTCAGGTACGACCGCTCGTTCTACGTAGTCGGCAACGAGCAGGATTACCACTTCGCTGTGCTGATCGCCATCTTTAAAAAATTAGGGTACGGTGTTGCGGATAAAATGAAGCACCTCTCCTACGGAATGGTAGAGCTGCCGGAGGGGAAGATGAAGTCGCGGGAGGGGACGGTCGTAGACGCGGATGACCTGATCCTCGAGACAAAAAATCTCGCGAAAAAGGAGGTCGTCGAGCGGTACACGGGGCTATCCGATGCCGAAGCCGAAGACAGGAGCCTGAAGATCGCGCTCGCGGCCATCAAGTATCAATTATTGAAGATAGACATCTCCAAGAACATGATCTTCGACCCTAAGAAGGCGATCAGCTTCGAGGGCGACACCGGCCCCTACCTCTTATACAGCTACGCCCGCGCCTCGTCCATCATCCGCAAGGCCGGCGGTGCGAAGGATGCCGCCGTCCCCACGAGACTTGAGCCAGCCGAGGTCCGGTTAGTGAAGAAGATCTCCTTCTTTACATCCGCGATAAAATACGCCCGCGACCGCCTCTCCCCGTCGGTAATCGCGGTCTACGCCTTCGAGCTCGCGCAGACGTTCAACGAGTTCTACCACGCCAACCAGGTCATAGGCAGCGGGGGGGATGTCGAGGCGTTCCGCGTCTCCCTCGTAGCCTCGTTCCGGGCAACGATAGAGAAGTGCCTGGGGCTTTTGGGGATCGAGCCTATTGAGGAGATGTAGCTCACTCCTCAAACCCGTACTCCGCGAGATTCTCCGAGATTATCATCAGCGCGATGATCTGCGGGATGTACTCGTTCGTCTCCTCGGCCAGCCAGCCCATGCGGTACAGGTACCAGAAGTCGCGGTCGCGCACGGGGTCGTCGATTTTTTTTAAAGCGTTGATTACCCGCGCCTCCCCGGCGTTGTAGGCCGCCATACAGAGCATAACCGAGCTGCGCGCGCCGAATATAGCGATAAGGTCCTTGAAATACGCGGCGGCAGCGCAGGTAGCCTTTTCGGGATCTGTCCTCTCATCGAGGCTTGGCGATACCTCCAATCCGTACCGCCGCGCCGTAGCCGGCATGAACTGCCACAGGCCCACCGCCCCCGCGTGCGACTTCGCGGCCGTGTTGAAGCCGCTCTCAAGCATGGATACATACGCGAGCTCGGGCGGCACGTTGCGCTCGGAGAATATTCGCTGTATCATAGGGAAAAAGCGTTTTTTTCTCTCCATGTAACCGGCGGCGGCGCGGCGTTTTTTGCCTGTGAACTGATCGAGGTAGTGGTCCACCCGCTCCACCATCTCCGGCGGCGCGCGGTAACTCTCCTCCCCGAACCGTATGAGAATTGCGTCGATGCGGCCGGCGGTGGCTGATGGTGAGGATGGGTTATCATTAATATCAATTCCCATACTGACAGGTGTTGATGATTGTGTTGGCGCTGGCGCTGACGCCTCTTCTGCCGGTGATGAGAAAAAGTTTTTTTTTGCAGGGGATGATTCACCCGTGTCAACAGGCCGGCACATCAGCGGCATCAGCATAACCGCCATAAATACCAGCACAATCAATCCGGCGGCGGCCATGATGATATTTACCGCGGGGGCGTTCCGGGGCGTCTGGGAGGTACTGTTGACGGATGCGATGGGGGTATTGATGCCGGCGCCGTCCCCAGCGTTATCTCCGGCATCAGTACCAACGCAGCTGTCAATCCCATCCCCCCAGCCAGCACCTGTACCGCCATCAATCCCGCCGGTCTCCCCAACCCCTCCGCTTGCCGCCACCCGGAACCTGGGCCCGCTCCGCCCGACCCCTATCTCGTCCCCCGCCTCCACCACGCACTCCTGCATCTGCCGCCCGTTGACGAAGGTCCCGTTCGTACTCTGCATATCCTGCAGCAGCAGCCTCCCCGGGTCAACGTAGATCACCGCGTGGAACCCCGACGCGCACCGGTCCTGCGCGGGGAGCGCGATCGTGCACTTGGGGCTCCGGCCTATGCTCACCGTCCCCACGGCCAGCCGTATCCGCCGCCCGCCGTCATCCGTATCTAACCGTTCAAGATAAAACTCCATAAACACATCCCCCTTTCATGGGAAATTGCCTGTAAATAAACATTGCGCCAAACGGCGGATCAGCCCATTTTGGGCGCAAAACAGCCGTATGGCAACGGTAATTGCATAATACTGCCGGAAAATATGAACAACGAGATTCGGCGCCCTTTGAGTCGCAACGCCCGGAGCCGCAGCCCCGTCAGAGAGAAAATTCGTCCAAAATCAACCAAGAAAAAACCGCATTCTTCCCCGCGGTATTGATAATATAATTGATGGCGGTGAGAGGAACAAGGATTTTTTTATAATTGGGGAAAATGTTTTGCCGGCGCATTATAAGGTTAAAATCAAAAGACTATGCGCGTTGCCTCATAATAAAAGCTAACCGAAGGTATTTGTAGTGCTATATTCGTTGCCTCAGATTAGACCTAACCCTAATATGGTTAAAAATAAGTTTTAG
>WQRV01000167.1 GCA_009786575.1 Chitinispirillia bacterium
CCTCGATAATCTTAATGAGGTCAAAAACGCCCCGCGCTGCTCATTCGTCAAGGGCGACATCTGCGCCCCGTCCGCCGTAAAAAAACTGTTCGATGACAACAACTTCGACGCCGTAGTCCACTTCGCCGCCGAGAGCCACGTAGACAAAAGCATCACCGGACCGGCGCTTTTGGGCAAGCGATAGTGCCCGCCGCATGAAGATTTTATCGGTCTCTGTGAATCCCATCACCTAAATATAACAAATGGGACGGGGGGCTGGAAATATCGGCAAGTATTGATTTTGTTTTATTCTTTTGTTTTTGTCGGCATATTTAGTATATTTTCTACCATGAAGAAAATTAACTCCGAGACCCAGCTATATACCGAATTGGCCCGCCGGGGCGACCCGACGGCGTTCTACGCACTGCTCCACGAGCACATCCGCAGCCTGTACGTACTGCTGCGCTCACAGGGCAAAAACCACGAAACGGCGCTTACGGACGCCTCCAAGACGGTGGAGACCCTATACGGGCGGTTCACCACGCGGCCTCCGGGCAACCCTGTGCGGTGGTTCGCCGGAGCCTGCAAGGTTCGCAAGTTCGACGCCGGCGCGGCGGGCGTCGCCGTGTCGCTGACCGAGGCCGAGGAGTACGATAAGGCTGTCACCCTCGCCCTCCACAGGTACTACAGCGACCGGCTTGACCGCGGAAGCGACTCTCAGGGCAACCTTAAGAGCGAACACCCCTTCCTGCCCTATATCGTCGGCGCCATATTCGCCGCTGGGCTGGCGGCGTTCCTGTTTTTCTCGGAGGCGGCCTTCTCCGTCTCCTTCGGGCGGTTCGGCAGCCAGCATGTCGTGTCGTTCCCCAAGATCGCGGAGAGCCTGTGGAGCATGAGCGGCCTCGTACGCGCCGGCGACAACGACAACCATGACGGCAAGGCGACGGAACACCCGGCCACGGAGCCCGCGGACAGCAAATGAGCGAGCCGGTAATAATATCCGTAGGCGGCGGCAAGGGTGGGGTGGGCAAAAGCACGGTAAGCTCCAACCTCGGCGCCGCCCTCGTGCGCTCCGGATACTCGGTCGGCTACATAGACGCCGACCTCGGCGGCGCAAACCTCCACACCTGCCTCGGAATGAAACGCCCGCCGGTAACCCTGCAAAACTTCCTCGCCGGCGAAATCAAGTCGCTCGCCGATGTGGCGGTGCCCACCCCCGTGCCCCAATCATGGCTAATATCCGGCGCGGGAGAGTTCCTTGAGCTCGCCAACCCGAACTTCGGGCAAAAGCAGAAAATTCTGAACGGGATCAAGTCGCTTGAGGCCGACTACATACTGGTAGACCTCGGCGCCGGCAGCCACAGCATAGTCTCCGACTTCTTCGCCGCGTTCCCGCACAACATCACGGTAACCGACTGCCTGCCCACATCCATAGAAAACGCCTACGGCTTCCTGAAGAGCGGCATCCTAAGGGGGCTTATACGCCTCTTCCCCGGCAGGAACGATATACAAAAACTGATTAAAGGGTACTCGACCCACAAACTCGGCAAAAACGCACCCACGCTCGACATTATGTTCGAGCAGCTCGCGGCCAAATGCCCGGAAGAGGTCAAAAAGATGCGGGAGTGGCTCGACAGCCGCAAGCTCTTCCTCGTACTCAACATGGTGCGGGGCAAGGGGGAGATAATGGTCGGCGAGGGGTTCACTGGAATCGTGCAGAAATACCTGTCGGTATCGCTGCGATACATCGGGTACTCGGTCTACACCGCAGCAATCCGCACCTCCCTCCAGAACCTTGGGCCGGCAGTGGTGCAAAACGACCCGCAGATGGCGGAGTGCTACGGCGCCATATCAAACAACTTAGTCGCTCTCTCACGTTAATTATGAGGCTGCTGATAATAGGATCAGGCGGGCAGCTGGGGCGCGACTTCACCGAACAGGCGGCAATGGCAGGGCATGGTATTACCGCGGTTGATTATCCGCAAATAGACATCCGCGATAAATCATCCGTAAATACATTTATTGATGACACAAAGCCCGAAGCCATAATAAACTGCGCCGCCTTTACCGCCGTTGACGACTGCGAATCCCAGCGGGACAAAGCGTTCGCACTGAACGCCGACGCCTGCGGGATTCTGGCGGAAGCGGCAAAAAGGGTATCCGCGGTGATGGCGCACTTCAGCACCGATTACGTCTTCGACGGGACGGGGTCAGCGCCATATACCGAGGACAGCCCCACAGGCCCGCAATCAATATACGGGAAATCAAAGCTGGCCGGCGAAGAGGCTATTGTCAATACTTATGATGATATTATGATATTCAGGATAGCGTGGCTGTACGGGGCGCACGGCAATAACTTTGTGAAGACGATACGGAAAACAGCATCCGCCAACGCGCGGGAGGGCAAGCCGCTTAAGGTCGTGAACGACCAGTTCGGTACGCCTACGTGGACCGTCAGCGTCTGCCGGCAGGTATTGGCTATGCTTGACAGAAGTGAAAGAGGCGTATTCCACAGCACAAGCGAGGGGTCATGCAGCTGGTTTGACTTCGCGATGGAGATTGTGGCATCGGCGGGTATTAATGTGGATATCCGCCCATGCACAACGGAAGAGTTCCCCCGCCCCGCACCAAGGCCGTGCTACAGCGTCCTCGAAAACGCGCGGCTGAAGGCGGCTGGCGCGAATATCATGCCGGAATGGAAAGACGGCTTTCGGGAATTTTTATCGACAGCCGATCCTTTGACTTTTAATAATGAAAATCCTTTAATCAAGTAAATCAAGGTTCAGGCAAATGAAAAACATATTAGTAACAGGCGGCGCGGGGTTCATCGGCTCGAATTTCGTCATACACATGATCAAAAACAGGAGCGACTGCCGGATAGTCAATTATGACCTGCTTACATACGCCGGCAACCTCGATAATCTTAATGAGGTCAAAAACGACCCGCGCTGCTCATTCGTCAAGGGCGACATCTGCGACCCGTCCGCCGTAAAAAAACTGTTCGATGACAACAACTTCGACGCCGTAGTCCACTTCGCCGCCGAGAGCCACGTAGACAAAAGCATCACCGGACCGGCGCAGTTTGTAACTACAAACGTCCTCGGCACACAGATATTGCTGCAAACGGCGAAAGAGCTCTGGGAAAATAATTTCAACACAAAGCGCTTTATCCACGTGTCAACCGACGAAGTCTACGGAACGCTGGGAGAAACGGGCAGCTTCACCGAATCAACCCCCCTCGCCCCAAACAGCCCGTACTCCGCCTCAAAAGCAGGGAGCGATTTATTAGCACGCGCCTACTTCGAGACCTTCGGCTTCCCGTCAATCATCACCCGCTGCTCCAACAACTACGGCCCGTACCAGTTCCCCGAAAAGCTGATCCCGCTGATGATCACAAACGCCCTGAACGACAAGCCCCTCCCCGTATACGGCGACGGGCAAAACGTACGCGACTGGCTCTACGTGCAGGATCATTGCCGCGCCATTGAGGCCGTACTCGGCAGGGGCGCGCCCGGACAAGTCTACAACATAGGCGGCAACAACGAAAAGCGCAATATCGACATCGTTCAGCTGATACTGACAGCGCTCGGCAAACCATACCGCCTTATCAAATTCGTCCCGGACCGGTTAGGCCACGACAGGCGCTATGCCATAGACGCGTCGAAAATAAAAAGCGAACTTGGCTGGGAGCCGTCGGTAAATTTTGAAACAGGCATCAGGGATACCATAAAGTGGTATCTGGCTAACGAGTGGTGGTGGAAGAAACTGCGGTAGCTGGCGCCACGTCAGATTTTCGCCGGCACGCGCAAACGGATTATTTATGGGCGTGGTCCTGCTCTGCTTAGTGATGATGACCTGTTTCCTGATGATCTACCCGTACCTCGTACCCACGGGCCAGCCCGACAAGGTGGAAATCAGCAATTCTGGGACAAGCGGCCACTGCACCGGCAGAACCGGCTCAGGAAAGCTAACGACCAGCAACATCAGCCAAGAAATTTTTGCTGGGAGGTGGGATAAAAACCGGGGAATTTCAGCCAAATGTAATTTTTCCCTTGCAAGAACCGCGTTTTTATAGTATATTTAATAGTTTAGCACGTTTTTGAGTCCCAATAACAGACAGGAGAAGGGCATTTGCCCCCGGATGCAGGCTGCCGGGGCCGCCCGTGAGTAATATGAGATCTGCCAACGCGATACGCGACGAGTACGTCAGGTTCTTCACCGACCGCTCCCACACGTTCGTCCGCAGCGCCCCCGTGGTCCCGCAGGACGACCCCACGCTGCTTTTCACCAACGCCGGGATGAACCAGTTCAAGTCCATCTTCCTCGGCGACAACCCAAAAGGCCTGCGCCGCGCCGCCAACTCGCAAAAGTGTATGCGCGTCTCCGGCAAACACAACGACTTGGAGGAGGTCGGGCGCGACCACTACCACCACACGTTCTTCGAGATGCTCGGCAACTGGTCGTTCGGCGACTACTACAAGCGCGACGCCATCAAATGGGCGTGGGAGCTATTTACGGTGGTTTGGGGTCTGCCCAAGGACCGGCTGTTCGCGACTATCCACACGAGTGATGATGAGGCGGAGGAGATTTGGAAGACGGAAACGGACATCCCGCACGACAGGATCATGCGTTTCGGCGACAAGAGCAATTTTTGGGAGATGGGCGAGACCGGGCCATGCGGGCCTTGCTCGGAAATTCACTTTGATATTGGGGACGAGGCCACGCGGGCGGCTACGTTTAGTCATCCCGTAGAGGGCGTTAACGGAGAGAACGCGCGTTACCGGGAATTGTGGAATTTGGTCTTTATCCAATATAACCGTGAAAAGGACGGCTCTCTAAGCCCCCTGCCGGCCAAGAGCGTTGATACGGGGATGGGGTTCGAGCGCATCGTCTCGGTGATTCAGGGTGTCGATTCCAATTATGATACGGACCTGTTCCAGCCTATCATCAAAGAGTTGTCTAAGATGACCGGGATCGCGTATGACAGGGGGGAAAAGGGTACGCCGTTTCGGGTGATCGCCGACCATATCCGCGCGCTGATTTTCGCGGTGACCGACGGCGCGTTTCCGTCTAACGAGGGGCGCGGGTACGTTTTGAGGAGATTGCTGCGGCGGGCATACCGGTTCGGGCGTGAGATTGGGTTTAAGGAGCCGTTTCTGTATAAACTCGTGCCCGTGGTAATTGAGAACATGGGCGAGGCGTTCCCGGAAATCGGCCAGCGCCGCGCGTATCTTGAGGAAGTCATCAAATCGGAAGAGGACAGGTTTGGCGCGACGCTTGAGCAGGGTATCGATAAGTTCGGCGCGATGGTTGACGGCGCGGTAAAGCGCGGGGATAAGGCACTTGCGGGGGCGGATGTGTTCGCGCTTTATGATACGTACGGGTTCCCGATGGACTTGACGCGGCTCATGGCTTCCGAAAAAGGTTTGAGTGTTGATGAAAATGGCTACGAAAAGTTGATGGAGCAGCAGAAGGAACGCGCGCGTGAGGCGCGTAAGGGCGGGGACGATGACGGGTTATCGCCGGACGGGTGGACAGAGCTGCGGCCTGTCTCCGGTACGGAGTTTATCGGGTATGATACCAGATTCGCGGAGAATGTCAACGTATGCAGATATAAGATGCTCAAGGGGGAGGGCGGTATCAACGTATATTTGTTGATCCTCGACAAAACGCCATTCTACGCCGAATCCGGCGGGCAGGTTGGCGATAAGGGGCATATATCCATCTCCGAGAAACATCTATTAGAAGTAGTGGATACGTTTAAGTGGAATGATACAGTCGTCCACCGCGTAGAAACAAATGAGGTATTGACAAAAGAGGAACTCAGCAAGCCGGCCGGCGCGAATGTAGGCAGAGTTTTGCGCGACGCTACACGCCGCAATCACACAGCGACACACCTCTTACAAGCCGCCCTGCGCTCGGTATTAGGCGATCACGTCCAGCAGTCCGGCTCGCGCGTTGATCCCGCAGGTTTGCGCTTCGACTTCACGCACTTCAAGGGGCTTGACGAGGGGGAGATCGTTAAGGT
>WQRV01000168.1 GCA_009786575.1 Chitinispirillia bacterium
GTTGAGCGCTCGGACGACGAGTACCTGAGTTTCATAAACAAGTCGGTCTATTATTTGACGGACTTGCACTCGTCGCAGAAGTCGAAAGGGGTGAAGTACCGTGATATGGTGCGGACGTATCAGGTTACGTTCTGTACGCATCCGGTTTTCCCGGATTGGCCGGAGTTTGTGAACCGCATATCGCTGCGGCGGTCAAATGGGGTGCAGATAAGTGACCAGATTAATATGGTGATTGTTGAGATGAGCAAGCTCCAAGGTCTCTTAAAGAGGCCGCCGGAGAGTTTGACGTGGCTTGAAACTTGGTCTGTGTTTTTCAAGTTCGCGCCAGAACCTGAACACAGGGACTTTATCAATAAAATCATTGCGTTAAAGGAGGAAGTGGCAATGGCTACCGAATTATTGATGGAAATAAGCCAAGACGAGCACGAGCGCGCCCGTCTGAGGAGCCGTCGTATGGCCGAGCATGACAGGTATTCCGATATGGCTACCGCCGAGGAACGAGGCGAGATTAGGGGCAAGTTGGAAATCGCGAGAAAATTGAAAGCCGAGGGTAAGAATGTTGACTACATCGCAAACTTGACTGGCCTCACGGTAGACGACATCCTGCGCCTGTAACCGCCGTCCATCCCACCGCCCCCACAGGCGGCCACAGCGGGGCCGTAAATTTTGTTGTGTTGACCCCGCCGCACAGTTTATATTATAACTATGGAACTAAATATTAAACGAGCCATCCCCGTCATACTGCTATCGCTTGGCACGCTCTTTCTCTCCTGCTGCACCTGCACGGAGATGTGTACGACCATTACCTACGAAGTCACGGGGACGCCTCGGGACGACATTGAGGTACAGTTCTTCGACGGGCTCGGCACTTTAGACGCCTATCCCAGCATCAGGCTCCCGTGGAAGCTGACGTTCAACGTGCAGAGCCGCGGCGACGAGTATCAGGACGGAAAGCACCCGAACGGGAAGTTCACGGCCTACATCGCCGCCTCATCCCCCGCCCATCTGGTGGATCTCACGGTGTCTATATACGCAGGGGGGAATCTGGTGCAGACGGGGCACACTACTAAATCGCGCGATTGGGCGCGGGCGTACTATCAGGTGGATTTGTAAAAGAGTTTGGAGTTTGGAGTTTGATTATGAGGGATGTTACTATAAATGCCGGGGAGCAGGTACGGCGGGCGGCGGAGATTATCCGGGGCGGGGGCGTTGTCGCGTTCCCGACCGAGACTGTCTACGGCCTTGGGGCGAACGCTTTTGATGAGTTGGCGGCGGCGCGGGTGTTCGAGGTCAAGCGGCGGCCGTTCTTCGACCCGCTCATCATCCATATCGCCAATAAAGGTCAGCTTGGTGATTTAGTTACGGATATCCCCCCGTTGGCGGAAAAGCTGACAGACAGGTTCTGGCCCGGGCCGCTGACCGTCGTCTTGCCGAAAAAAACGGCCGTCCCGGACATCATCACGTCGGGGCTGCCGGGCGCCGCCGTCCGCATGCCGTCAAACAATATCGCGCTTCAGCTGATCAGTGCCGCCGGGGTACCCATAGCCGCGCCCAGCGCGAACCTTTTCGGGTACGTCAGCCCCACCTCAGCCGAACACGTACGGTCGCAGCTGGGTGATTCGGTTGATATGGTGATTGACGGGGGGGAATGCGATGTTGGGATTGAGTCAACGATCATTTCATTTATGGGGGAGCAACCAACACTGCTGAGGCCAGGCGGGACGGCGCTTGAAGATATTGAGGATGTTATCGGCAAAGTAACCATCCCGGCAAACAGCGATTTGAAAAACCAGTCCCCCGGCAGGAGCGATCAGCACTACGCCACGTCAATACCGTTAGTATTAGTTGATGATATTACCGGTATTAATGATGTCAACGCGGGATTGATAGCGCTGGCCCCAAACTCTGATATTGGAGACATCGGCAAATTTACGAAAGTCGAATACCTGTCGTCAAACGGCGACCTGCGCGAGGCCGCCTGCAACCTGTTCGCCGCGATGCGGCGGTTGGATAATTCCGGTGTTGGCCTCATCGCCGCCCTGCCCATCCCCAAAACCGGCCTTGGATTAGCAATCAACGACCGCCTTGCCCGGGCGTCAAGAAAAGGCGTGCATATTTGACGCCGCGTCCATCGCCGAGATTAAGCTTGCCGTTGACGCCGTCCCCTTCCAGGCCTTATCAAACGCAGTACCGTGACCAACCGATGTCCTGATTATCGGCAGCCCCACGGTAATGTTGACACCTCTGTCGAAATCCCGCGACTTGAGCGCCACAAAACCGTGGTCGTGCAGCATCGATACAACGCCGTTGAACTCGCCCTTGAACGCCCGGTTGAAGACCGTGTCCGGCGGCAGCGGGCCGGCGATGTCTATCCCCAAACCGCGCGCCTCATTGACCGCGGGGGCAATCTCCCGTATCTCCTCGTCCCCAAACAACCCGTTCTCTCCCGCGTGGGGATTTAGCCCGCCGGCCGCCATGCGCGGCGGATCGATGCCCAGGCCTCTGAGGGACCTGTGCAGCAGCTTTATCTGTTTCAGCACCCTGTCTTTAGTGATCAGCTCTATCGCGCCGCGCAGCGATACGTGCGTGGTAACGTGCGCCACCGCCACGCCGTCGAGCACGAACACCATCGAGTAGTCCTCCGTGCCCGTCTTGTCCGCGAAAATTTCGGTATGGCCGGGATAATCGATGCCGGCGAGCTTCAGCGACTCTTTGGAGATGGGGTTCGTAACGACTCCGGCGGCTTCTCCATCCATCGTTAATTCTATGGCCTTGATGATATAACGATAGGCGGCGCGTCCGCAGGAAGCTTGGGGGATACCCGGTGTAAATTGGGATGTATTGATCTCCCGCATATCAAGCACATTTATCGCCCCGTCGCCGCCAGCCGCATCCCCGGGGACGTGAACAATATTGAATGACGGCGACAACCCGCAAACTTCCGCGGCCTTTTGCAGCACCTCAAGGTCGCCAACAACGGCGATACGGTATTTATGGCGCTCCGCCGGGTAGCAAAGCGCCTTAACCGCGATCTCCGGCCCAATCCCCGCCGGGTCGCCCATAGTCAGCAGAAATACAGGGGGCCTGTCCACCCGCACCCCCTACTTCATGCCTATCTTGAGCTCTATGCCCTGCTCATCGTTGGTGTCGCCCACCGCCGGGAAGAGCCAGCCCCGTATGTCCATCGTCGCCTGGTCGTCGAAGGGCCTAGTCACTATCTTGCCGGAGCGGTACTTCAGGTCAGACACGGCGCCCTCGGCGTTGAGTGTAATGCGCATGTCCATCACATCTGGCACAGCGCGGGGATCGTACTTGCGGGCAAGCTCGTCGAGCACCATCGGCTTGTAGTAGGCGCGGGCAATTGAGTCCACCATCGCCGCCCTGGCGAAAAACGGCAGGGCTACGAGCGTGCGGGATAGCGTCCTCTTCGCCATGAACGGCAGGGACGCGGCAGACTGGCAGCGGTTCATCGTCAGCTTGTCTATTATGTCCAAAAGGCTGCCGTTGGGGAAGAACTCCTTTATGTCGCCCTCATATTTATCATAGCCGCGCCGGTTCACGGTCAGCGTGCCGTTCTCGTTTTTGGCTATGTGCCACATCTCGTCTACCTGGCTCTGGCCGTAGCAGGTATCGCCGTCGGCCACGAAGAACTGGCGGATGATGCGGGTTTCGCAGTAGTAGACGCTGTTGTCCTGGGAAAACGAGTAGGGCCTCACGTAGCCGTTCATGACCTGCGTGACCACGCGCTGCCCGCCGGACGGTGTGTTGATGTACCAGTCGTTGATCTGCCAGAATATGCCGTTGGCGATGAGCTCCATGTACTCGCGCTTGGCCACGGGGGACGACGATGTTTCGCCCTCGGCGTAGGTCCAGAAGCCGGAGATCTCGCGCTGGACATCCGCCGTCTTCGCCGAGTCGAACTGCTCGAGGTTGCGGTAACTCTCGAAATCGGAGTTTATAAGCCCGGCAAGGTTAGACGTAAAGCCGGAGCGGTAGAGCCCGGTGGCCAGAATGCCTATAACTACAAGCAGGACCAAGAGGATAAGGGCCTGCTTGAACGAGGCGTTCCTTCTTCTGGGGACGCGCAATCTTTGCATAACGTTATTCCTTTCTGTTGCCTATTAACCGTAAAAATTCCGCCCGGGCGGCCGGCTCGCCGCGGAAGCTGCCCAGCATCGACGACGTTACCATAACCGAATTCTGCTTGGAGACGCCGCGCATCATCATGCAGAGGTGCTGCGCCTCTATGACCACCCCAACCCCCTCGGCGGCTATCGGCCCCATGAGCGATTCGGCGACCTGCCGCGTCAGCCGCTCCTGCAGCTGCAGGCGCCGCGAAAAGCAGTCCACCAACCGCGCCAGCTTGCTCACGCCGTACACCCGCCCCCTCGCAATATACCCGATGTGGCACTTGCCGAAGAACGGGAGCATGTGGTGCTCGCACATGCTATAGACTTCAATGTTGCGCACTATGACCATCTGGTCGCAATCCTCCGAGAAGATTGCCTTGCCCAAAATTTCGCCGGGGTCCTGCGCGTACCCCTGCATCAGGTGCCCCCAGGCCCGGGCAACGCGCCCAGGCGTACCCAAAAGCCCCTCCCGGGAAGGGTCCTCGCCTACCGATTCTATGATTTTTTTGACTATTTCCTCAGTCATCCCGCACCCGCCCCCTATCCGCCAAAATTTACGGTTTAAGCCCCACGCTACCCATAAATATAATATCCGTCACCCGCAAAAACACCATCAAACAATATTTTTTACTTTTTTCCTTGACTCTCTACCTTCACATATATTATACTTATGATATTAGACGATATTAGCGTTACGATTTGACGGCATCGTCAATCACAAAAACGGGAGGGGTTTGTGGGCCGAAAAGCTGGAAGTAAGTCAAAGGGCGGGCTCGTACGGAGTTGCGAAGCCGCGAAAATTTTGGGGGTGTCACGTGAATACGTCAGGCAGATGGTCATAAACAAGATCCTGCCGCCCAGGTACCTGTTCAACGCGAACTCATGGCGCAAGATATACATCTTCGACCGTAAGCTCGTAGAGCGCTTCGCCGACCCGAAGGAGCGCAAGAGCATCAAGTGGAAAGAGCCGGAAAAATGCAACTGGATGACCGCGGTAGAACTGTCCAAGGTCATAAAGTGCAACGCCGACTGGATCTACAACGCCACTAAAAAAGGGTTTTTGGAACCGGAAATCGTCATCGCCAGCAGCAAACAGAAGTTCAGGCTCTACGACCGCAAGAAGGTCGAAGAGGCCATGAAAATGAACATCGACCGGCGGAGCAGCAGGCGCGGGCACTCCAAAAAAACCATGCAGCTCATGGAAAAAATCAAGGACCTGCACTCCAGAGGAATGAACGACAGCCACATCGCCATCAAAACCAAATCCACCCAGCCCTTCATATCAAAACTCCGCAAAGAGCTCGGGTTAGTGTCGAACGCCCGGATCGCGTCGGCCAAGAGGAAAGCTGAGATGGAAGCGGCGGCGAGGCAACGGTAGCAGCGTTAGTAGCGTCAATACCATATATTTACAGGGCACGGCGATCCCTCCGCCTTGCCCTTTTTTATTTACAACACCTTACCTGTTTTCTCTCTGACTCGTATTGCTATACGGATCACAACGGTAAATGGGAATTTGTTGCGATAATGACGTTGTAGGGGCGTTGCGCGCAACGCCCCTACGGTTGGATGTGCGATAAAAGGAAATTTATCCGACACGTCCACCGGAAACAAAACGATTTTGTAGGGGCGATCGTCCCCGATCGCCCGTGCCGGAATTGCGATATTGCGTTTGATTTGACGCATACTGCAATCCCGGCATCGCGGGCGGGCACACAGGCCCGCCCCTACGTGGGATTGTTGGTGTATTTTTCGGAATATTGTAATCCATGCGTTGGCGGGCGACCGGGGACGGTCGCCCCTACAGGTATTATCGTTGGAAATTGCCATTTGGCGCACATTCCGGCACCATTGTCTG
>WQRV01000169.1 GCA_009786575.1 Chitinispirillia bacterium
TAACGATCTCCCCCTCGTCAAGCCCCTTGAAGTGCGTGAAGTCGAAGCGCAAACCTGCGGGATCAACGCGCGAGCCGGACTGCTGGACGTGATCGCCTAATACCGAGCGCAGGGCGGCTTGTAAGAGGTGTGTCGCTGTGTGATTGCGGCGTGTAGCGTCGCGCAAAACTCTGCCTACATTCGCGCCGGCCGGCTTGCTGAGTTCCTCTTTTGTCAATACCTCATTTGTTTCTACGCGGTGGACGACTGTATCATTCCACTTAAACGTATCCACTACTTCTAATAGATGTTTCTCGGAGATGGATATATGCCCCTTATCGCCAACCTGCCCGCCGGATTCGGCGTAGAATGGCGTTTTGTCGAGGATCAACAAATATACGTTGATACCGCCCTCCCCCTTGAGCATCTTATATCTGCATACGTTGACATTCTCCGCGAATCTGGTATCATACCCGATAAACTCCGTACCGGAGACAGGCCGCAGCTCTGTCCACCCGTCCGGCGATAACCCGTCATCGTCCCCGCCCTTACGCGCCTCACGCGCGCGTTCCTTCTGCTGCTCCATCAACTTTTCGTAGCCATTTTCATCAACACTCAAACCTTTTTCGGAAGCCATGAGCCGCGTCAAGTCCATCGGGAACCCGTACGTATCATAAAGCGCGAACACATCCGCCCCCGCAAGTGCCTTATCCCCGCGCTTTACCGCGCCGTCAACCATCGCGCCGAACTTATCGATACCCTGCTCAAGCGTCGCGCCAAACCTGTCCTCTTCCGATTTGATGACTTCCTCAAGATACGCGCGGCGCTGGCCGATTTCCGGGAACGCCTCGCCCATGTTCTCAATTACCACGGGCACGAGTTTATACAGAAACGGCTCCTTAAACCCAATCTCACGCCCGAACCGGTATGCCCGCCGCAGCAATCTCCTCAAAACGTACCCGCGCCCCTCGTTAGACGGAAACGCGCCGTCGGTCACCGCGAAAATCAGCGCGCGGATATGGTCGGCGATCACCCGAAACGGCGTACCCTTTTCCCCCCTGTCATACGCGATCCCGGTCATCTTAGACAACTCTTTGATGATAGGCTGGAACAGGTCCGTATCATAATTGGAATCGACACCCTGAATCACCGAGACGATGCGCTCGAACCCCATCCCCGTATCAACGCTCTTGGCCGGCAGGGGGCTTAGAGAGCCGTCCTTTTCACGGTTATATTGGATAAAGACCAAATTCCACAATTCCCGGTAACGCGCGTTCTCTCCGTTAACGCCCTCTACGGGATGACTAAACGTAGCCGCCCGCGTGGCCTCGTCCCCAATATCAAAGTGAATTTCCGAGCAAGGCCCGCATGGCCCGGTCTCGCCCATCTCCCAAAAATTGCTCTTGTCGCCGAAACGCATGATCCTGTCGTGCGGGATGTCCGTTTCCGTCTTCCAAATCTCCTCCGCCTCATCATCACTCGTGTGGATAGTCGCGAACAGCCGGTCCTTGGGCAGACCCCAAACCACCGTAAATAGCTCCCACGCCCATTTGATGGCGTCGCGCTTGTAGTAGTCGCCGAACGACCAGTTGCCGAGCATCTCGAAGAACGTGTGGTGGTAGTGGTCGCGCCCGACCTCCTCCAAGTCGTTGTGTTTGCCGGAGACGCGCATACACTTTTGCGAGTTGGCGGCGCGGCGCAGGCCTTTTGGGTTGTCGCCGAGGAAGATGGACTTGAACTGGTTCATCCCGGCGTTGGTGAAAAGCAGCGTGGGGTCGTCCTGCGGGACCACGGGGGCGCTGCGGACGAACGTGTGGGAGCGGTCGGTGAAGAACCTGACGTACTCGTCGCGTATCGCGTTGGCAGATCTCATATTACTCACGGGCGGCCCCGGCAGCCTGCATCCGGGGGCAAATGCCCTTCTCCTGTCTGTTATTGGGACTCAAAAACGTGCTAAACTATTAAATATACTATAAAAACGCGGTTCTTGCAAGGGAAAAATTACATTTGGCTGAAATTCCCCGGTTTTTATCCCACCTCCCAGCAAAAATTTCTTGGCTGATGTTGCTGGTCGTTAGCTTTCCTGAGCCGGTTCTGCCGGTGCAGTGGCCGCTTGTCCCAGAATTGCTGATTTCCACCTTGTCGGGCTGGCCCGTGGGTACGAGGTACGGGTAGATCATCAGGAAACAGGTCATCATCACTAAGCAGAGCAGGACCACGCCCATAAATAATCCGTTTGCGCGTGCCGGCGAAAATCTGACGTGGCGCCAGCTACCGCAGTTTCTTCCACCACCACTCGTTAGCCAGATACCACTTTATGGTATCCCTGATGCCTGTTTCAAAATTTACCGACGGCTCCCAGCCAAGTTCGCTTTTTATTTTCGACGCGTCTATGGCATAGCGCCTGTCGTGGCCTAACCGGTCCGGGACGAATTTGATAAGGCGGTATGGTTTGCCGAGCGCTGTCAGTATCAGCTGAACGATGTCGATATTGCGCTTTTCGTTGTTGCCGCCTATGTTGTAGACTTGTCCGGGCGCGCCCCTGCCGAGTACGGCCTCAATGGCGCGGCAATGATCCTGCACGTAGAGCCAGTCGCGTACGTTTTGCCCGTCGCCGTATACGGGGAGGGGCTTGTCGTTCAGGGCGTTTGTGATCATCAGCGGGATCAGCTTTTCGGGGAACTGGTACGGGCCGTAGTTGTTGGAGCAGCGGGTGATGATTGACGGGAAGCCGAAGGTCTCGAAGTAGGCGCGTGCTAATAAATCGCTCCCTGCTTTTGAGGCGGAGTACGGGCTGTTTGGGGCGAGGGGGGTTGATTCGGTGAAGCTGCCCGTTTCTCCCAGCGTTCCGTAGACTTCGTCGGTTGACACGTGGATAAAGCGCTTTGTGTTGAAATTATTTTCCCAGAGCTCTTTCGCCGTTTGCAGCAATATCTGTGTGCCGAGGACGTTTGTAGTTACAAACTGCGCCGGTCCGGTGATGCTTTTGTCTACGTGGCTCTCGGCGGCGAAGTGGACTACGGCGTCGAAGTTGTTGTCATCGAACAGTTTTTTTACGGCGGACGGGTCGCAGATGTCGCCCTTGACGAATGAGCAGCGCGGGTCGTTTTTGACCTCATTAAGATTATCGAGGTTGCCGGCGTATGTAAGCAGGTCATAATTGACTATCCGGCAGTCGCTCCTGTTTTTGATCATGTGTATGACGAAATTCGAGCCGATGAACCCCGCGCCGCCTGTTACTAATATGTTTTTCATTTGCCTGAACCTTGATTTACTTGATTAAAGGATTTTCATTATTAAAAGTCAAAGGATCGGCTGTCGATAAAAATTCCCGAAAGCCGTCTTTCCATTCCGGCATGATATTCGCGCCAGCCGCCTTCAGCCGCGCGTTTTCGAGGACGCTGTAGCACGGCCTTGGTGCGGGGCGGGGGAACTCTTCCGTTGTGCATGGGCGGATATCCACATTAATACCCGCCGATGCCACAATCTCCATCGCGAAGTCAAACCAGCTGCATGACCCCTCGCTTGTGCTGTGGAATACGCCTCTTTCACTTCTGTCAAGCATAGCCAATACCTGCCGGCAGACGCTGACGGTCCACGTAGGCGTACCGAACTGGTCGTTCACGACCTTAAGCGGCTTGCCCTCCCGCGCGTTGGCGGATGCTGTTTTCCGTATCGTCTTCACAAAGTTATTGCCGTGCGCCCCGTACAGCCACGCTATCCTGAATATCATAATATCATCATAAGTATTGACAATAGCCTCTTCGCCGGCCAGCTTTGATTTCCCGTATATTGATTGCGGGCCTGTGGGGCTGTCCTCGGTATATGGCGCTGACCCCGTCCCGTCGAAGACGTAATCGGTGCTGAAGTGCGCCATCACCGCGGATACCCTTTTTGCCGCTTCCGCCAGAATCCCGCAGGCGTCGGCGTTCAGTGCGAACGCTTTGTCCCGCTGGGATTCGCAGTCGTCAACGGCGGTAAAGGCGGCGCAGTTTATTATGGCTTCGGGCTTTGTGTCATCAATAAATGTATTTACGGATGATTTATCGCGGATGTCTATTTGCGGATAATCAACCGCGGTAATACCATGCCCTGCCATTGCCGCCTGTTCGGTGAAGTCGCGCCCCAGCTGCCCGCCTGATCCTATTATCAGCAGCCTCATAATTAACGTGAGAGAGCGACTAAGTTGTTTGATATGGCGCCGTAGCACTCCGCCATCTGCGGGTCGTTTTGCACCACTGCCGGCCCAAGGTTCTGGAGGGAGGTGCGGATTGCTGCGGTGTAGACCGAGTACCCGATGTATCGCAGCGATACCGACAGGTATTTCTGCACGATTCCAGTGAACCCCTCGCCGACCATTATCTCCCCCTTGCCCCGCACCATGTTGAGTACGAGGAAGAGCTTGCGGCTGTCGAGCCACTCCCGCATCTTTTTGACCTCTTCCGGGCATTTGGCCGCGAGCTGCTCGAACATAATGTCGAGCGTGGGTGCGTTTTTGCCGAGTTTGTGGGTCGAGTACCCTTTAATCAGTTTTTGTATATCGTTCCTGCCGGGGAAGAGGCGTATAAGCCCCCTTAGGATGCCGCTCTTCAGGAAGCCGTAGGCGTTTTCTATGGATGTGGGCAGGCAGTCGGTTACCGTGATGTTGTGCGGGAACGCGGCGAAGAAGTCGGAGACTATGCTGTGGCTGCCGGCGCCGAGGTCTACCAGTATGTAGTCGGCCTCAAGCGACTTGATCCCGTTCAGAATTTTCTGCTTTTGCCCGAAGTTCGGGTTGGCGAGCTCAAGGAACTCTCCCGCGCCGGATATTAGCCATGATTGGGGCACGGGGGTGGGCACCGCCACATCGGCGAGCGACTTGATTTCGCCGGCGAGGAAGTTTTGCAGGGTTACCGGCGGGCGTTTCATTCCGAGGCAGGTGTGGAGGTTTGCGCCGCCGAGGTCGGCGTCTATGTAGCCGACCGAGTATCCGGAGCGCACGAGGGCGGCGCCGAGGTTGGAGCTTACCGTGCTTTTGCCCACCCCACCCTTGCCGCCGCCTACGGATATTATTACCGGCTCGCTCATTTGCTGTCCGCGGGCTCCGTGGCCGGGTGTTCCGTCGCCTTGCCGTCATGGTTGTCGTTGTCGCCGGCGCGTACGAGGCCGCTCATGCTCCACAGGCTCTCCGCGATCTTGGGGAACGACACGACATGCTGGCTGCCGAACCGCCCGAAGGAGACGGAGAAGGCCGCCTCCGAGAAAAACAGGAACGCCGCCAGCCCAGCGGCGAATATGGCGCCGACGATATAGGGCAGGAAGGGGTGTTCGCTCTTAAGGTTGCCCTGAGAGTCGCTTCCGCGGTCAAGCCGGTCGCTGTAGTACCTGTGGAGGGCGAGGGTGACAGCCTTATCGTACTCCTCGGCCTCGGTCAGCGACACGGCGACGCCCGCCGCGCCGGCGTCGAACTTGCGAACCTTGCAGGCTCCGGCGAACCACCGCACAGGGTTGCCCGGAGGCCGCGTGGTGAACCGCCCGTATAGGGTCTCCACCGTCTTGGAGGCGTCCGTAAGCGCCGTTTCGTGGTTTTTGCCCTGTGAGCGCAGCAGTACGTACAGGCTGCGGATGTGCTCGTGGAGCAGTGCGTAGAACGCCGTCGGGTCGCCCCGGCGGGCCAATTCGGTATATAGCTGGGTCTCGGAGTTAATTTTCTTCATGGTAGAAAATATACTAAATATGCCGACAAAAACAAAAGAATAAAACAAAATCAATACTTGCCGATATTTCCAGCCCCCCGTCCCATTTGTTATATTTAGGTGATGGGATTCACAGAGACCGATAAAATCTTCATGCGGCGGGCACTATCGCTTGCCCAAAAGGCCAAGGGGACAACCTTCCCCAACCCCGCCGTGGGCGCCGTTGTCGTCGACGCGGGGGGGGGCGTAATCGGCGAGGGGGCCACCGACGTATACGGCGGGCCCC
>WQRV01000170.1 GCA_009786575.1 Chitinispirillia bacterium
GGCGCGAAGTACATCCTGATGTTCGACCTCGTGAAATTCGGCAGCAAGTACAATGTCTCCGCCCGCCTTGTTGACGTGGAGACCGCCGAAATCTTCGGCGCTCAGGGCGAAACCGACGTTAAGGACCTGAACGACATCAGCGACGCCGCCGAGGAAGTCTTCCGGCAGATCACCGGCGGGAGCGAGTCGCGCATCCTCACACAGGCCCAAAAAATCCAAGCCCGCCGCGCAGCCGCCCGGTGGCTTTCCGTGGGGGCCGGGACCGGCATCATCCCCGACAAAACCGCCGATTCGTACAGCGGGGCCATCCCCGGCATTGCCGGCGGGTACATCTCCGGCAAATTCGGCGGCACGTGGGGCGAATCCACCAACACATGGGGCGCGGGATTGATGCTGGGCGGCGGCCTCGGCAGCGGGAACAACCCCCGCGTTGGCGTAGGCATCAACGTCTACCCGTTCAACGACCTGTTCCTGCAATTCTCCTACGGCACCGCGGTCTACGCCTACACCAAAAAGGGGGGATTCGACCCGGACCAAAACCGCGTAATACCCGCCAGCAAGATCAACGAAAGCGGCTTCGGGCTGATGGCGGGGTACGACTTCCACATCAACCAGCTGAAAATCGGCCCCGGCTACATTATGATAAACATCGCCGGCGGGATGGTCAACGCCGAAGATCAGGGCTGGCTCCCGGCGTACGGCGCGGCGGTGGGGTGGACGTTTAATTATTGACAATTAACCATTTGTCTGAATCAGGATTTACAGGATTGGAGGATTTACAGGATGAAAAAACAAAATCAACTGATGGCGGCGCTGATTGCAGGTGCGCTGATTCTTTCTTGCGGCGGGGATGACAACGATGTTGACGTCGGCGTATCCATCGCGGAGATAACAAACGTCACCACGACATCCGCCCGCGTTACCGTGAGCTACTCCGCCGGTAACGTAAGCGTAGTGGAGGTTGGGATCGTTTACGGCGCCACGCCCGGACGCCTCAACATCAAAACCATCATCAACAGCGGCGACCCCAACGTGGACTACGGCGTAGTCTCCACGCCCGCGTCTGTAAGCGGGAAGTTCTACGCCGACCTCGAGAACCTCGCCGACGGCACAACATACTTCGCCGCCCCGTTCGTCAAGCTCGACAAGGCCTCGCCCGAATTCCCCGACGGCTACTTCCTGCCGTCCGGCTATAAGGAGTTCAAGACAGACATCGTATCCGGTAGCGCCCCGGCGGTTTCCAAGACTGCCGTATCCGAAATAACGTTCACATCCGCCAGATTCGAAGCGCTGATAGTGAGCGCCGGCGACCCGGAGTTCAGAAAGCGCGGGTTCTGCTACTCCGCGTCGCCCGAACCCATGTTAGACGACGGCAGCAGTACGTGCGTGCCGGTCTCCGGCCCCGACTTCCTGTTCTACGCGACCGTAACGAACCTGAGCGGCAACACGGCCTACTACGTGCGGGCCTACGCAAGCAACAACAGGCACGCCACGCAATACGGCCAGCAGGAGGCGTTCAGAACCACCGGCGGGGACGACAACGTGCTGATTGACACGAGGGACGGGCGGCGATACAGGACAACGGTAATAGGCCAGTTTACGTGGATGGCCGAAAACCTTGACTATGCGGCAGCCGACAGCTGGTGCTACGGCGGCGACAACGCGAACTGCGCCAAATACGGCAGGCTCTACACAAAAGCCGCCGCGTCAAACGCATGCCCGGCGGGGTGGCAGCTCCCCACGCAGTTCCAGTGGAACAACCTGACCGCGGCGGCGGGCGGCGCCGCAAACGCCGCCAGAACCCTGAAATCCACCGCGTGGGACGGCACCGACAACTTCGGCTTCACCGCCCTCCCCGGAGGCTACCGCGACAGGGCCCATGTCAGAATCTTCGTAGACATGGAAACCGCTGGCAGATGGTGGACCGCGGCCGGGTACCTGTCCATGCAATCGGGAGCCAACAACGCAACCGAAAACAGCGGCGCCCCCGCCCACGAATATTCCGTGCGGTGCGTACAGGAGAGGGAATGAAAACAATAACAATTAACAATATACCAAGGAGAAAGACGATGTCCAACAAAATCAACGCAACCGCAATAGCATTAACAATGTCCCTTGCGGCGATGCTTACATGTTCCGGCGATGACGATGGGGGCGGCAATGCCGCTATAGACGTTAGCGCCAATGTTACCGTGTCGCAGGGTATGACCACGCACAACTACGCGTACGCCACGGTGCAATACGCCGCGTCTGGTACCAATATCACCGAGGTCGGCGTGATGTACGGCACGTCGCTTGGCAGGCTGAACGCGGGCGCGTTCGATACGTATACCGAGGGCAGCAACTCCGACGAGTTCGGAATCGTCTCCGGCATCCCGTCCGTAACAGGGTCGTTCGGCGCAGACCTCACCGGGCTCAAACACAGCACAACCTACTACGTTATCCCATACCTCAAACTCGACAAGCCGTCGAGTGACTTCTACAAGGGCTACTTCGTGCCGACCGGCGGACACAAAGAGTTCACAACGCGCGAAGACGAAAGCAGCGCAACCGCCCCACCGGCAGTGTCAAACACCGGCGTGTCCGATATCACCTTCACCACCGCAAAACTGAGCGCGTCGGTTACCGCGGCGGGCAGGCCGGGGTTCACAGACAGAGGGTTCTGCTACGGAACCGAGCCAAACCCCGCAATAAACGGCACCTGCGCCAGAGCCCCCGGAACGGAAATACAGTTCTCGCAGCAAATATCCGGCCTCAGCGAATACACAACGTACTACGTACGCGCGTACATAACCAACGAATCGTTCGGCACACGCTACGGAACGGAAACGAGCTTTATCACAAGAAGAGAGGCCACGGCCACAGGGTTCACGTTTACAGACGCGAGAGACGGGCAGGTGTACAGGGCGGTGGATATCGACGGGATGGTGTGGATGGCGCAGAACCTTAACTACGCCGCGGACAGCAGCTGGTGCTACGAGAATTATGGGTTTATGTGCGAACAGTACGGGAGACTGTACAGCTGGGACGCGGCGATGGAGGCTTGTCCGGCGGGGTGGCATTTGCCGAGCAGGGTGGAGTGGGCGGATTTTATGGATAAGATTGGGGGGGCGGGTGATGCTGGGACAAAACTGAAAGCTGATAATGGATGGAGTTCAGGTAATGGTACTGATGACTACGGATTTACTGCATTGCCGGGTGGTGAACGTGGTACAAGCGGCAGTTTTGCGGGTGAAAAGTCGCGTGGGGGATGGTGGAGTTCTACGTTGGGTGAAAAGGAGGAATGGTGGGGTGGTAATAGCTATGTTCCATACAAGCTGGAAATTGATGCAGGCACAGATGTAAGAGAGAGTATTGTTGCCAGAGGTAACGGGTTTGCAGTTCGGTGTGTACAGGATGGGTCTACGCCTACGTACACGCTTACGGTAAATGCGACTGTCGGTGGTTCTGTCAGCTACAGCCCGGTGAAAGCATCCTACAATAATGGTGAGCAGGTAACTGTAACAGCCATACGGGAGCACGATTATTTATTCGATGGTTGGACAGGCGGCCAAGTTGCCCATGTGGATTCAATTACAACAACTGTCATAGTGACATCAGATATGACGCTTACAGCTAATTTTAAGCTGAAAGGAGTCCTTACGGATTCAAGAGACGGTCAAAGTTATTATACTGTAACAATAGGTACGCAAACGTGGATGGCGGAGAATTTGAATTATGATGCTCCGGGTAGTGCTTGTTACAATAACGCGCCTGACAGTTGCGCCAAATACGGTCGTTTGTATAATTGGGCAATGGTAATGAACGGAGCGTTGAGTTCAACATTGAGTCCCAGCGGGGTTCGGGGAATTTGTCCAGAGGGTTGGCATGTACCGAGCAATGCGGAGTGGGAGACTCTTGAGAAGTATGTTGATCCTAATGCGTCAGGAAATACTAATAACGCAGGAACGAAGTTGAAGTCTAAGAGTGGGTGGTATAATAATAGAAACGGTACGGACGATCACGGCTTTTCGGCCCTGCCCGGCGGCCACGGCGGTTCCGGCGACTATTTCGCCTATGCCGGCTCCAACGGCTACTGGTGGAGCGCCACGGAGTACGATGCGACGAAAGCCTACCTCCGGCGCATGGACGACTACGGCAGCGTGACCAGCTACAACAATGTCAAGTCGGACCTGTACAGTGTGCGCTGTGTTCGTGACGATTGATTTTGCCATTTAACGGCAGGGAAGAGGTGGTATTATGTGGTAGTGGTGGCGGCTACCATTACCCCCCTCCCCCCCGTCCCTGTGGTACCGGTGGTCTTTGGGGCGGGAGGTCCGTTGTTGTACCGTCATCGTTTGATTTATAGAATCAAGTTAGGCATCAGCAAAATCTGCCTCACGGGTTTCCTGCCGCGCTGCGCACAGTAAATCCGTACTGCGCCGCGGCTTTGTGCGCCAGTTCATTTGTACGGCGGGTGTGCTCTTCTTTTGTCAGATGTTTTGTTTCTTCATAGAGCTTGACCCTGATTCGGTCGATTTCCGCTTCGGGCTTGTTAGTTTTCATCATTTTCCGTTACCTCCATGGGCGTAGTGATGAGTATTTGTTTGTAGCCGTTGCGCACATTAATCAAGCCGGTCATGGTTTTGGTTTTGACCTTATTAATATGCTTAAAATTCAGGCTAACTATGTACTCTAAGTCGTTTATAGTCGCAATGGCGATATGCAGGCCATCGTATCTGTATTTGACCGGGATAATGCCCTCGCTGACATATATGTCTGCTAAGTCCCGCGCTTCGTCTGCTGCGTCAAGCACGGTTATATTATACTCTGCGATAAGCGCAAGCATATTTGAGCGTTTTGGCTCGTCTGCTTGCGAGAGTTCGTCTATAACATACGATGACGTATAGGCGTCATATTTACCTGCCTGTATCTCTCTAAACAGTTCTACCGTATCGGCGTGTGCGTCCCGTTCCGTATCGAAGAAGTGGTTAAATATCGTAGTTTCAAGATATATTTTAGGTTTACGCACTTCGTCACCCTCTTGTTTATAAAAATTGTTACACGCGATACAATAATACATTAAAAATAATATTGGGGCGGTAAAATGTCAATATTTCGCGTAAAAATGTTGGTAGGCGTGGGAGCCGCTCCCGTCCGTCCCTGTGGTTCCGGTGGTACTGGTGGTTTTTGGGGACGGGTGGGGTACTCTTCATACCAACAGTTTGAGCACAGCTTTCTGCCGTTCTATTTCCGCGGCCAATTCCTCTTCTGTTGGCAGGTATGAGAGGTACTTGCTTGCGAAGAGCTGTTTATTTTCGCGCAGGACGGAGTATTTGGCGATAGTTTTATCAGTTTCCGTGGAGAGCAGGATTCCTATTGTGGGATTATCGCCCGTGTTTCTTTTCAGGTCGTCGTACATACGCACGTACATATCTAATTGTCCGATATCCTGGTGTGTCATTTTTTCGGTTTTCAGTTCTACGATAACGAAGCATTTCAGGATATAGTTGTAGAATACCAGGTCGATGTAGAAGTCTTGCGTTTCTGTTCTGATGAGTTGTTGTCTTTCCACAAAAGCAAAGCCTTTGCCGAGTTCGAGCAGGAATTTTTGCATTTCGTTGATGATTGCCTGTTCGAGGTTGGACTCGGTAAATCCTTTGTTGTTTGGGAGTCCCAGAAACTCTAAAACGGCTGGATTTTTTATAAATTCCATTTTATCTAGTTCGAATCCGGCGGTTTTCTCCTGCATTTCCTGTATTACGGGCTCTTTTATTTGCGATGACAACAGGCGCTGGTAGTAGAGCGTTGAGATGTTCCTGTCT
>WQRV01000171.1 GCA_009786575.1 Chitinispirillia bacterium
CCTTGATTAAAAATCAACGTCAAAACCCGGATTATTGGTGATTTTGACGTTTAATCATGTTAATCCTTTAATCAGGCAAATCATGGTTCAGACAATCATCATCACACCGACAAACCCCAATTTATCGCTCAGAGCGTAATCTTTTGACTTACCCGCGTACCGTAGAAGCGAATATCTTTCATGCCGGGCGGCGAGTAGTTCCATTGGTGCGAATACTTCTGCGGCCGAGATGTGAATACATGGATTGCATGCTCCCGCCGGCACAGCAAGCCGCCTCTTTTCCCCCGTACCACGGGATGGCGCTGGCTCAAGGCACCGACAAAACATAATCCCATAATATTTTGAACTTGATCTTGACCTTGACCTTGACCTTAACTTTGCCATTAACGCGACAAAACATCGAATTGTCTCATATAAAAGCCAGGCCCGTTATTTAATTTTTTTGCCCGCCCGCCGTGGCGTTAATTATATTATAATTTTGGATAGTATACCGTCACCGTGGAGGAATTATCGCTACCAGCGCCGTATTTCAGTCTGTACCCGACAGCTTGGACGCCGTTTTCGGCAACATTCCCCGGTTCCCGCAGCGGTTAGGCAGGGGCGATTTTTGGCGTGCGGCCTACCCTATGATGTACGTTTCGCGCCAGATGGACATCCGCATCAAGGAGCTTTTTAAGCGGGGGCTTGTCAAGGGGACGGTTATTCTTATAGGCGGGAACGAGGCCTGTTCGGTGGGGATGGCCATGCCGTTTCGCCCCGGCAAGGACCCCGTGGCCCTGCTGCACCGCAATCTGGCGGCCCATCTGGTCTTGGGGTGTTCGCCGAAATCGGTTGTTTGCCAGTATTTGGCCAACGCGCAGAGCCCGTCGCACGGCAAGGAGGGGAACGTCCACTTCGGGGATGCGCCCTCGCGGCGGTTCCCGATGCTCAGCCATTTGGGTGGGATGCTGGCTGTAGACGTGGGGGCTGTGTGGTCGGCCCGCAGGGCGGGGGAGGACGTGTTTGGGCTCACGGTGATAGGCGACGGCGGGAGTAGCACCGGGCAGTTCCACGAGTCGCTAAACATGGCATCGGTTTACAAAGTTCCGGTTGTATTTATAGTTGAGAATAACGGATATGCCTTTTCGACGCCTGTCAAAGATCAGTACAGTTGTGAGAGGCTGTCGGACCGTGCGGCCGGGTACGGGATCAGGGGGCGGACGGTTAACGGGCTCGATGCCTTTGAGGTTTACGACGCGGTGTCGGAGTCGCTTGAGTTGATGGCCGGGGAACCGCGGCCTGTGTTGATAGAGTGCATGACGGTGCGGCTTGAGGGGCACGCGGTTTACGATAACGCCGAGTATGTGCCGGACGAGGTCAAGGCGGCGAATTTGAAGAAGGACCCGATGATCTTCGCCCGCGCAGCGATCATGGAGCATTGCGGGATTGATGACGCGGCGCTGTCGTTAATAGAGGCGAAGCTTTTGGCGGAGCTGGACGGTGCGATCCGCGAGTCTATGGACGTCCCCCGTCCGAGCCCGTCCTCGACTTCTATGGAGGTTTTCGCTCCGGTTAAATATCCCAAAATCAAGCCGTATTCGGCCAAAAACGTGTGGAATACGCGCGCGGTCAATACCGCGTTAGACCATATCCTTGCCGATAACGGCGACGCTTTTGTGTGCGGGCAGGATGTGGGGAAGTACGGGTCGGCGTTTAAGACCTGCAAGGGGCTTATAGACAAGTATGGCGGTGAGCGTATAGTTGATACCCCTATTTGCGAGGCGGCTACGGTGGGGTTTTGCCTTGGCGCGTCGCAGTCCGGCAGCCGCCCCATCATGGAGTTCCAGTTTGCTGATTTTTCTACGGAGGCGGTTTCTCAGCTTGGGATGAACGCGGGGACGTGGTTCTTCCGCGCGGGTCAGCCGGCCCCGCTGCTCTTTAGGCTCCCCAACGGTGGCGGCATTACATTGGGCGCGTTCCACTCCGGCGAGTTTGAGGGGCTGTGGTCGCGGTTCCCCGGCCTCAAGCTCTTTTACCCGGCCACGCCGCAGGAGGTTTACGAGGCGCTGATGGCGGGTTTTTACGACCCCAACCCCTGCGTGGTGTTTGAGCACAAGTTGCTCTACGGCGGCAAGGGCGATATAGATTTTGACGGTGACCTTGGCAAGGTCTGCCGCCCCCGGAAGTATACCGAAGGGGGCGACGTTACCATAGTCGCTACGGGGGCTATGGTTGAGCAGGCGGTTTTGGCAGTCAATAATAATGAAAAAAAATATTCCGCCGAGGTGTGGAATCCATTTATATTAAATCCATTGTCTTTCGGGCCGGTATTGGACTCGGTGCGCCGGACGGGCAGGCTGCTTGTGGTGCAGGAGTCCGGCTCGGTTGCTGGTTTGGGGGGGCATTTCATCTCTTTGGCTGTGCGGGAGTGTTTCGGGGAGCTCAAGTGCGCCCCCGCTCTGGTTGCCGCGCCCGACACGCCGGTGCCATTCGCTAAGGAGCTGGAGACGGCGTTTCTGCCGGATGCGGCCGCGATAGGCCGTGCTATGGAAAAAATGATTGGAGATATATAGTGAGTGCAAAAGTTTTCAGGACGGAGTTGTTCATCCCGGCTCAGGCCGCCGCCGCTACGGAGGCCATTATCACCAAGTGGCTCGTCGCCGCGGGCGATGAGGTCAAAAAGGGCCAGGTTATCGCCGAGATAGAGAGCGCGAAGTCTACGTTCGATTTTGAGGCCCCCTGCGACGGGAAGATCGAGAAGCTGTACTACGCCGACGGGGCCGAGGTCCCGTTCGAGAAGCCGGTGGCGGAGGTTTCTACGTCCGACGAGTCTATGCGCACGTGGGAGAGGCCGTCCGCCGCCGCGCCTGCTGCTGAGGCTGCCGACGTGCCCAAGATGGCGATCGTCGCCGACACGCTCGAGCCGGAGATCCGCACCATAAGCCTGTTGGGCTTCGGGACGTACCTGCCCGACCGCATAGTAAAGACAGAAGAGCTTTTGACCGAGTTCCCGGATATAACGGCTGACTATATGTTCAGGGTGACGGGGATTAACGAGCGCCGCTGGGCCGCCGCCGGGACCAAGCCGTCGGATATGGCGTTCGAGGCGGCCAAGAAAGCTATCGCCAATAGCGGGCTTAAGCCGGAGGATATAGACGGGATTATCGTATCGACTACTACGCCGGACGTGGTGATGCCATCTACCGCGTGCATCCTGCAGGGGAAACTGGGGATACGCGGCGCGCCGGCGTTTGATTTGAACGCGGCCTGTTCGGGCTGGCTGTACGGGATATCGGTGGCCCGTGGGTTGATACTTTCGGGGATTGCCAAGAACATTTTGGTTTGCGCGGTAGACATGCAGTCGCGCGTACTTGACAAGAGCGACAAGGATACGTACTTTTTGTTTGGCGACGCGGCGGGCGCTACGGTGTTGAGCGGCGTACACAAGGGCCATGTTATAAAGGAAGAGATTTTGAGCGCCGACCCGCTCGGTTTACACATGGCAAAGCGCGATTACCCAGGATACGAGGTGCCGGTGAACGCGTCTGCTTTTGACCCGTGGCTGCGGTTAGACGGCAAGGCGCTGTTCAGGTTCGCGACGGAGAGTTTTTCGGGGCTGGTGCGCGAGCTTATAGTGAAGAGCAAGTGGACGCCGGAGGATGTAAGGTGGGTGGTACCGCACCAGGCCAACGGGCGGATCATCAAGGCCGCGGCGCAGAAGAGCGGCGTACCGTTCGAGCGGTTCTATTTAAATATAGACAGGGTGGGGAACACGTCGAGCGCGAGCATCCCCGTGGCTCTGTCGGAGATTGAGAAGGGCTTGCAGAAGAACGATAAGCTGATATTCTGCACGGTAGGCGCAGGTATTACCGCCGCCGGGTTGTCTATAGAGTGGTAATTTATGGAAGACACAATTAAATATCATACCGGTACCGCCCTGCAACTGCACGACAGCCGTGATGTTGCCGGACGGTGCCGGTATGATATTTAATCGTGTAATTTATATGTATTGATATAATTGCAGGGGCGGCATTCCGCCCGCAGCAATCAACAAAAAAAACAGGGATCATGAACGGGAAACCTTATGCCGATTCTCCAAATCCCTATTCTCTACCGCCCCACGCCGACAAAGGTCAATCCGGCCACAGGGCGCGTTTGCTCAACCGGTACATAAAGGCCGGCATTTCATCCTTAAATGATTATGAAACCCTCGAACTGATACTCTCGTTCGCCCTGCCGCGCCGCGACACCAAGCAAATTGCCAAGTCCCTCATCGTAAAATACGGGTCGGTCAGCGCGGCCATCAGCGCCCCGTTGGACGAACTGTGCGCTATGGACGGCCTGGGCGAGCGCTCCGCCGCGCTGTTCACGCTGATAAAAGACACCATCTCCCTGTGCCTGAGCGAGTCTTTCGCGAAGAAGCCGGTGATCATCCACCGCCGCGACATGGAGGAGTACCTGCGCTTCCACTACGGCCACCGCCGCGAGGAGTTCATCGTGGCGGTATTCTTAGACAACTGCCAGCGCGTAATCAGCGCTTCGGTGGTATCCGAGGGCACGGTGAACCGCTGCGCCATCTACCCCCGCAAGGTAATGGACCTCGCGCTGAAGTGCGGCGCGGCCTCCTTCATCCTCGCCCACAACCACCCCGCCGGCACCGTTACCCCCTCCGAAGAGGACTGGCAGGCAACAGAACGCCTGAGGACGATAGGCAAGGGCATGGATGTCCCGATGGTGGATCACGTAATAATATCGAAAGACCGGGTAATCAGTATGAGAGATTACGACCGGTGGGACGTTATTTGAAAAAAACGCTTATAGCGGTAAATGGGAATTTAGTTTTTGACGTTGATTTTGACTTTGACGTTGACTTTGACGTTTTAAAAAGACTATGGGATTATGTTTTGTCGCCTCATTGTGCCGATGCCATCCCATGGTATGGGGGAAAAGAGGCGGCTTGCGGCACGGGCGGGAGCATGTAATCACATGCATTAAAAGCTCGGCCGCCGAATCATTCGCTCACGGTTGCAGAACCAGGTTCGTATAGTGAAGTTTGGAACACTCGGTACGCGGCACGGCCCACGTTCCGGGCGATGGGGACGTGGCGCGCAGCGCCACTATGGCTTTTAATCTTTTGACTTGTCCGCGTACCGTAGAAGCGAATATCTTTCATGCCGGGCGGCGAGTAGTTCCCTCAGTGCTAATGCTTCTGCGGCCGAGATGTGAATACATGGATTGCATGCTCCCGCAGGCATAGCAAGCCGCCTCTTTTCCCCCATACCTTGGGATGGCGCTGGCACAATGCACCGACAAAACATAATCCCATATTGTTTTTAAAAAGTCAACGTCAAAGTCAACGTCAAGATCAAAGTCAAAAGCTAAATTACCATTTACCGTAGTGTTACCGTTATCATTTGTCTGAATCAGGGCTTGAATTTAAACTTGGCGTACAGGAGCGACGCCGCCAGCGCCAGCGTTACCGCGTTGGCGATGTAGACAGCCGGTTTCATTATGGCGATGCCGTAAACCGTCCACAGGAGTACCCCGAGCGTGAACAGCAGGAACATCCCCAGCGATAGGTCCTGTGCACTGCGGCTCTTGTAGGTCTTAATGACCTGCGGCAAAAACGACACGGTAGTCAAAGCCCCGGCAGACATGCGAGAGTGTAAATAGTTTTCTGTAAAGAATAGATTCCGAATGATATATATTATATTAAACCTAATCATTTGGGAGGTATTTCATGGCAGTACGTAAGCTG
>WQRV01000172.1 GCA_009786575.1 Chitinispirillia bacterium
TGAAATCAAACGCAATATCGTAATTCCGGCGGGCGATCGAGGGCGATCGCCCCTACAAAATCGTGCGTGTAATTTTGCGAAACATTACAATCATCAACACATCGATAAATTATTATTTACCGCGTATCCCGCCGTAGAGACGCAATGCATTGCGTCTCTACGATACCGGGCCGAAACAAATTGCGGTTTAGCGCTGCGATGGATATGATGTTTGCAGGAGCGTCGTGCAACACCCCTGCAATGCCATCAACGCAGCGTCAAATTACCTATTGTGAGAAGGTAAACGGATAGGTTACCTGCGTCACGTCGCCTGGCTTGTCAATCTTGTCGAATATCCAGCTGCGCACCCTGCTCACTACCGTTGTTTCAAGTTCGGAGTCATTCAGCGTAGACGATGTCAGCTGGGTGTAAATTACCCTGCCGAACTCGTCTATAGCGAACTTGACGGTAACCGTGCCGCTCAGGCCGGGCTTATCCCTTAGGCGCCTGCTGTAGGCGTGGCGAAGTGCCGCCATGTTCTGCATAACTACGCGCTGGACGCTGGCGCGGCTGCGCCCGTTTGTCAGCGACCCGCCCTTCATCGCGTCCGCCATCGTCTTGTCGAGATTCTTTTGGTACTCGCTGTTACCGGGTTCAAGGCGCAGCGCTTGGTTAAAATCCGCGGCGGCGGCGGCGAAATCCTTGAGGAGGTTGTACACGCTGCCCCGGCTGTTGCGGTACCGCGCGTCATTCGGAGCCAGCCGTATCGCCTCCGAGTAGTTTTGTATGGCGTTCCGGTAATCTTTCTTGAGATGGTACGCTACGCCGCGGTTGTTGTGATACCGCGCATCGTCCGGGTTTAGCCGTATCGCCGCCGAATGGTCTGTTATGGCAGCATCGTAATTCCCTTTAATCCGGTTCAAGTTGCCGCGGCTGTTGTGGTATCGCGCTGCGTTTGGGTTGAGGCGTATCGCTTCCGAGTAATCGCTCATGGCGCGGTCGTAATCCTTGAGGTAATAGTATGCCGAGGCCCTGCCGTAACGGCTGGGCGCGCTGTTCGGATCAAGCCGTATCGCGTCCGAATAGTCGGTAACCGCATTGTAGTAGTCCTCTTTCTTTAAATACGCCTCACCTCTCTGATAAAGGAATTTCGCCTCGCGCGGACGGGCGTCTATCGCCTTGGTAAAACTCGCGATGGCGGCAGTGTTGTTCCCGCTGTTAAAGTACGCCATCCCCTCATCGAAGAGGCGGTCCGGGTTCGGCCTCGCCGCAAGCGCCGCTATTACGGAGATAACGCAAATCACGCCAATCGCCGCCGCGGCTGCCGCTGCCGGCCGCTTCTTTTTCCCCCGGCGCAATTCCTGTTCCCAGTCTTCCAATTCCCCGCTTTGCTGCGTCTGCTGATACTGCTGCTCCTGCTGATATTGCCGTTGGCGTTCCCGTTCCCTATTCCAGGCATCCCACGCCTCTATCTGTAGCGATATGCCCTCCCTATTGCAGTACTCCCGCATGTGCGCCACCGCTTCATCGTCGGGGACGCCGTAGTCTCTGCTGATGCCTATAAGGTGCTGAAATTCACTATATGATATTACCCCGTCGTCGCCGGCTAAGATGAGGTGTCCGTCCAGTTCTTTTAGGGCTTCCAGCGTCAGCGTTTTCTGATAGCTCTCTTTGGTACCTGCGTCCTTAAACCAGTTGCGGCAACCGCCGGCCAAAAAGATTGCCGCCGTTACCTGTGCGGTCTTATTGGCATTTCTCGATGCCTCGTTGTAAACCACCTCCGCCTTTTCCAGCAGGATAGAGACAGCTGCGGCGGGGGGACAGCCCAAAAAATCGAACAGACTTTTCTTTTTCAGAACGTTCAGGTTTTCGCGTATGGTCTTCGCGACGGAGTCTTCCAGCGGACGGACACCATCGTTTTTGTCCCGTATTGCCGTGTGCTCCTTTCTGACAGCGACATTCAGGGCTTTAAGGATTTCCGCCTCCGACGCGAAATCGTCCTTGAACATTTTGGCCAGGGCGCTCAGGCTCTTCTGCGATATCTCCCCGTTTTCTACCAAATTGTACTGCTCCACCCTCTCAAGCAGCTTATTGCGCTTTCGCTGCAATATCTCCATTGCGCCGCGCGCCTCCGCATCCCTTTTCAGGGGGTCGAGCATTACAGCCCTTATGTCATTCAGCCGGCCTAAGTTTTGCTTTGCCGCCACACCCTTTGTGGGGATGTTCCTCTCCCTCGACCACAGCTCCTGCTTCTCCCTTATCGCCCATTCAATAACACTTTCGTCCTGTACATTGGGGGCAATGTCTAACAGCATGTAGTAATTGTCTCTGTCGCTCATGGCATCCCTTTCTAAAGTTTAAGATATTTTTAAGCTCGTGCTTCTTATCTTCGCGGCAGCCACATCAGCCGGGTTCATGACATCGCTGGTCTGTATCTGGAAGTTGACCTTCCTGTTTCCGCTCTGCTCAACCGCCGTTATGTCGAGAAGCCCGTTTTCGTTGATTCTGAATGTTACGTCAAACGGCGAGCCGGCGGGCAGGTTCGGCGGAAGCCCCTCCAGCTTGCCGGTTCCGAGCTGCTTGGACTGGCTGATCTCAACATGGTCGCCGGCGAGCTCGTTCTCATATACGTCTATGTCAACGCGGGTCTGGTTTCTGTCTACAGTGTAATAAGTCTGCGTAAGTTCCGCCGGGACGCTGCTCTGCTTCTTTATAATGTTGGAAATCATCTCTTGGCCGCTTGCCATGTTGGTAATGACCTTGATCCCGAAACTTTTGCTCACCACGTTCACGATCCCGGTGTGTGCCGATTTCTTAATGCTGCCCAGCGAGAGCCCGGTTGCTGCCGCTACGGTTTCCGCCGCCCGGTTCAGCTGCGATTCGGATACGGTGCCTATATCTATATCCTCCGCCCGCCGGCCGGTCTGCTCCGCGATTTTTTCGATGAGCTCTCCGTTCACCGCGAGCTGCTGCCCGTATATCGCAGCGCCCTTGGCCACCGACTCGTCGGGGTCGAACATCTCAACCGGCTTGCCCGGGAAATGCCTCGTCAGCATCTCCTTAATCTGCGGCATGCGCGTGGAGCCGCCCACGAGAAGTATCTTGTCGAAGTCCAAGACACCTTTCGCCCTGGCGTCTGCCAGCATCTGCTTCGTGAGGGCGATGGTCGTCTCCGCCAGATGGCTCGTTATCTCGTTGAATTTCTCCCGGGTGGTCTCAATCTTCGCCTTATCGGTGCCGTATATCACCGCCGTGTTCGCCTTATCCTTCAAGGTCAGTGTCTTCTTCGCCTCCTCCGCGCTTATACGCATGCTGCCGAAGGTCTCCATGTCGGAAAATATGTCGTCCCTAACGCCGGTCTCCTCCGCAAAACGGGTCGCGAAGTAGCCCATGAGCGCGTCGTCCCAGTCTTTCCCGCCCAAATGGTGGCTGCCGCCTGTAACCACAACCTCTATATTTCCGGGCTGCACCTTTATCATCGTTATGTCGAAAGTCCCGCCGCCGAGGTCGTACACCAAAACCGTCTGATTCTCTACTTTGTCAATGCCGTAGGCCACCGCAGCCGCAGTTGGCTCGGGTATTATCGCCCTCACGTTCAGCCCGGCAATCTCCCCCGCGAGCTTCGTGGCCGTCTTCTCGTTTATCCCAAAATAAGCCGGACACGTGATAACAACGTCAGTTATCTTAAAGCCGGTGTTCTCAGACGCATCCTTCACCAGCTTCTGGAGAATAAAGGACGATATTTCCTCCGGCTGGTAATCTATCCCGTTTACGGGAAACAGAAATCCAGAGTTGCCCATCTCCCTCTTGATGAAATCTATCACCTTACCCGGGTCTATCTTCAGCTGCTCTTTCGCCACCTTGCCTACTATGACCTCATTGCCTTCGTCGAAGCAGACCACAGACGGCGTAATCCGCTCGCTGTCGCTGTTCGGAACCACCACGGGCTTGCCGTATTCATCTACGTACGCAATGCACGAGTAGGTCGTGCCCAAATCTATGCCGAAAACTTTTTCCATGATTTATACCCCTTTCGCCGTAAGGTTATTTTCATATTTATAGCAGGATACCTGCTCCTGCCGTATAATCTTCTCCTCCAGAATAAAACCCTTCTTCAGCCGTTCGCACACAGTCCTGTCCTTTTTGGGGTCATCCGTGGGAATGGTCTTGGTAATCTTCTGCTTAGTGAGGTCAACGGCGCTGCCGTCTTCCGATTCGTACGCCTCAATACCGTTTTTATACAGCGCGTTTTCCAGCTCCTCCACAATATCGCCGAGCTGCCTCAAAAGCTTTGCGGCAGATATCTCCGATGCGTCCTTGCCGGCATAGTTTCTGAACAGCTTAGTGTAGTTGTCAACCAGAAAGATTATCTCGTTTACAAGGGGCATCATCAGCTTCTTGTAGAGATCGCTCCTGTAGGCCTGGTTCTCGGCGTGCAGCTTGTCTATGAGCTCCTCCCGGCGCTTGTTGTCGCAAAGCTGGAACGAGACGCTTTCCGAAAGCTCCCTGATGCCGGCTATACCAAGTTCCAGGGCGTCAAGCCTCCCGCCGATGCCCGCTGAAAGCAGAGTTTCCGCACCGGCGCCGCCATCCGCCGGCTCACTGCCAGCCTCCGGGACTGTAACCTCCGGGGGAATTTCCGCACCGCTCTGCACGGCGGCCCCTTTCGAACCCTCCGCTGCAGAAACTTCCTTTTCCTCTTCGTTCATTTTTTCTCCCGTGACCGGTCTTTGAATACAGTTAATTACAGACATAAAATCTCTACATAACAATGGTAACAATAATGCTCAAACAAAAAATTACGCACCAAACTTTAGCGTAGCCATATTTTTGGTTTGTTTTGGACGCGCGAATAAACAAGTATACAGGAAACATGATAACCCCCCACCACTTCCAGGCGCCGAGAACGTACCCCTTTTCCTTTAATTCTTTAAGGTCAAACACCCAAAATAAAAAATACAGCAAATTAAAAAAGTTCAGATACCTGCCAATAAATATTTCCAATACCGTCCCCAGCAGCAGCGAAACGGAGGGCATCCACACCCAAATATCTTCTACCGGGCCGTACATCTCCATCCTCTCCGCCTCCAGCTCTTCCTCGTAAGTCATGTAGCCGGAAATGCCGGTATCGTCTATTAAAGCCATAAAATCCCCTTAACTTTTTTTGCGGAGATAATGAACTGCTTACAACTTATACCCTACACCGCCCCGTAGTGTCAGGCCGTGGCCGAGCAAAGTTTTCCCGCCACCCATACTTATCCCAAAATGTCCATTAGAAATATAATATATGGCAGATACCGGCTAATGGACATTTTGGGTTAAAAAGTTATCCTCGGAAGATCAGAAAAAATACTGACCCCATCCGGCTCAACGCCGCTTTTCCCTCTCAACTGCCTTATTCACGGTCTCCCCGGTCTCCTTGCCCGTCATCCACGGCCCTCTTCCAGCGCCAAACGAACGGCCTTTCGCTTGAAATCAGCATCATAATAACGGTTACAACCAATAAAATCCTTCTAATCTTAAAATAATTTTAGGCATTTATGGGTGTCCACTAAATCAGGGGAGGTTCATTATCCCAGCAATTCCCCTTTCTGGACATACTTTGTACAAATCCGCACCATTTCAGTACCCGCCGGAACGCGTTACTGGCGTATTGGCTGCCCCGGTCGGAATGGATCATCACGCCAGTCCCCAACAGATCCCGGCGTCTTATCGCTCGCCGCAGAGCAGTTAGGACCGTACCGGTGCCCATGTT
>WQRV01000173.1 GCA_009786575.1 Chitinispirillia bacterium
ACTTGATGACCTTCCCGTTGCGTATCAGCATTATTTTCGCTTTCCGTGTCAATTTCACGTTCATCGTAAGCGGTAACGACAACGGCGGCTGCGCGTCCTTCCACAGTCCCGGATATTGGATTGCTCCGTTGTTATCGCTCAGAAATATTTTGCACCCGCGCGCGTCGCCGCGGCTGTAGTTGCTTATGAAGCCGCGCCCGTTTCGCATTGCGTCAACCAATGCCCGGTTCATTCTCTCCGCGTCAATACTATCAGCTTTGCCGTCAGCCGGGATTTTCCAGACGGCCTCATCTGCAAACAGGTGTGTGCGGATGCCTCTCAGTTCTACATTGATGGGGAAGATTACGTATGTGAACGGGCCTATTTTAATTTTACGGTTGTGGGCGTCTACCCCGCCTATCGCGCTTACGAAGCGGGTGAGGTTCATTTCGTCCCATTTTGCCAGGAGCTCTTTGGGCGCGTTGCGGAGGAAGCGGTTCGGGAAGAAGAGGCGCAGGGACATCCTTAAGGGGTTTTGCCGCAGGCGGTCCAGGTGCTCAATCCAGTCCGATACCTGGTTCCAGATTTCTATGCCGTTGAATCCGGTGACATCCCACCTTGTCCAGGGGTATGGCGGGGGGAGGCCCTTCATGGCGCAGCGGCATTCGTTGGGGTGGGCGATGAATCCGGCGCCGCCCATGTTTTTGATGTTGTTGATGTACTCCTGCGGATCGGCCTGCCCTGCCGCTACTTCGCTGACGCCGAGCGCGAGGTAGTGGTTTTTGTTTCCGTCGTCTTCGTGCTCGTACCCGGTGTGTACGAGCAAGCTGCCGCGCAGGCCCTCCCATTCCGTCCCCCGTCCCCCCAGGTTCATGTGGTCGGTGACGCAGATATAGTCGAGCGCTGCGTTTTTGGCCGCGCAGATGAACTCGTCGTAGCCGCACTCGCCGTCCGAGAATGTCGTGTGCAGATGTACGCACCCGCAAATTTCTTTTAGCGCCATACCATATAGTCCTGAAAATCACAGTTGCGGGGCGGGAATAGGACCGGCCCCCGCTTATAATATAGTATTATCCATTGCCCGGCAGCAAGTATTTGCTGAGTACCCTTATAACCTCGTCCATGTCGAGCGGTTTGCCAAGATGCCCGTTCATCCCCGATTCCATGCACCGGTCTATGTCTTCTTTGAACACGTTGGCTGTCATTGCGATGATCGGAATCTTGCCGGCTTTCGGGAATCCGAACCTCCTTATGCGCTGTGTAGCCTCGTAGCCGTCCATCTCCGGCATCTGCACGTCCATGAAGATGAGCTCGTACTTGTCGGGGGTGCCGCTGAACATGCGGACCGCCTCGGCGCCGTTGTGGGCGCAGTAGATGTCGATACCGGTGGGGGAGAGCAGTTCCCGCACGATTTCCCGGTTTATCTCCGAGTCTTCCGCCAAAAGGATGCGGTGCCCCGCGAAGATGCCGTTTGTGTCTTGTACGGGCAGATTCTCTGAGTCTTCGAGCTCCGGGTTTTTGCCGCGCCCGGCCTTTATCGTGAACGAGAATGTTGAGCCGCTGCCGCGTTTCGACACCACCTCTATTTTGCCGCCCATCATCTCTACTATGTTCTGTGAGATCGCGAGGCCAAGGCCTGTGCCGCCAAACTTGCGCGAGGTGGAGCTCTCAGCCTGCTGGAATGTGTTGAAGAGGCTGGCCTGCTGCTCTTTTGTGAGGCCTATGCCGGTGTCTGTTACCGAAATCATGATGGCGCACGTGTTCCCGTCGTCGCTCACAAGCGCCGCCTTAAGGGTGATATTCCCTTTCTCCGGTGTAAACTTTACCGCGTTTGAGAGCAGGTTCATGATAACCTGCGATAGGCGCTGGTCGTCGCCTATGAGCGTTTTGGGGATGGCGCCGTCTATGTTTACATCGAATACCTGTTTCTTCTCGGCAGCGCGGAAGCCGATGACGCTCAGCACGCTGTTTATCATCTTCTCGAAGCTAAACTCGGCGGAAGAGAGCTCGAACTTGTTGGCCTCGATCTTAGACATGTCGAGAATGTCGTTTATGATGCCGAGCAGGTGCTGCGACGCGTCGTCTACCTTAGCGAGGCAGTAATCTTTGCGTTCAGCGCTCTCGGCGTTTTTGCCTATTGCCGACATGCCGATGATCGCGTTTATGGGCGTGCGTATCTCGTGGCTCATGTTGGCGAGGAACATGCTCTTGGCCCGGCTGGCCTGCTTAGCCTTTTCGTTTGCCGCCGCGAGGTCGGTTATGTCTATGCTGTGCTGCAGGTGGACGGTCCTGCCGCCCGGCCATTTTATGTAACGGTCGGTGTGGCGGAAGGTGCGTTTCAATTTTGTGTTGAACTCTTCCCACTCCACGATAGAGCCGGGGTTTTTGTCGAGTTTGAGGCACGGGCAGAAGTCGCATATCTTGTCTTCGTCGTGCAGGACTTTGTAGCAGTACAGGCCCGTTGCCTGGCCGGTGACGTTGTAGAATTTTCGTGTGTAGTCGTTCATAAACAGCATTTCGCCGGTTTCGGGAACCGATACGAAAACGATGGAATTGAGCCCGTTGAGTATATGTTTCAGCGTGTCGAGCGATTTTTCGGAGAACGCCGCTTCGCGCTGCAGCGCTATGGCGGCCCTCTGGTCGCGCAGGTCGTATTTGTAGGCCGCTACGGCGTATTTGCCCCTGTGCATCACGCGCACAGCCTTTATCTCGCAGGGGATCGGTTTGCCGCGGGTGTCTATGTGGAGCCACTCGAAGCTGATGAAGCCGTCGCGCAGCACGGTGTCTATGGCCTCGCGCACCCTTTCGCGGGAGGGCCGGCAGTCGGGCTGGTACACCGGCGTCAGGTCAAAGAATTTCTCTTTGTAGAACTCCTTGTCCGCAGCGCCGAAGAAACGCAGGGTCTCTTCGTTGCACTCGATCATCTCGTAGTCGTCGTTCCACAATTCGCATGGCATTGGGATGAGGTCGAACATGTTGTGCGCGTCTTCGTCGGATTTTTTGCGCGCGCGGTCGAGGGCCATGAGGATCGCGCTCATCACCGCCGCAAGGAGAATGCCAAGCGCGATGATGACGGCGCCCTGCATCCTCGCCTTATAATAATATTGGTTGAGCGGCGCGATAACGCCTATGTGCCAGCCGTTTTCTAACCGTTTTGTAAAAACTATGGAGAGGTCTTGGTCATAGTTTACCATCCTTCGCTCGGTGATGTTGTGCCCCTGCCGGATCTCCTCCTCGAACGGCGCGAAGTTCGGGTTGCTTTCAGACAGTTTTTTGCCGATCAGGGCCGGGTTTTTGTGGGCTACGGCGGTCAGGTTTTTTTCGAGGACGAACCCGTATCCGCCGCCGGCGATGCGAAGGTCGCCGGTGTGCTTGGTGATGATATCGATAGGCACGGTGAAGCCTATGGTCGCAAGCGTGCGGCCCTGGCCGTCGAGCAGCATCCGGCTGTAGGCGATAGCCCTTATGGTGGAGTCGCGCCCGCTCGTGAACGGTTCCGATACCGCGATTTTGCCCTCCGCTGCCACAGCTGCCGCGTACCACGGGCGGGATGTGAGGTCGTATTCGGGCGGCGGGTCCCATCCGCCGTCGAAGAAACGCAGCCCGCCGTAGACATCGAAGATGCCGAACGCGCCCCGCAGCACCATCTTGCGCGTATCGTCCTTTATCACCTCGTCGGTGTATTTCTGTATGTACCGGAAGACCGTTTTGGAGTCGGCGCCGGTTACGATCATGTCGCGCACGGTGTGCGACAGCCCGTTCATGAGCGTGTACGGCTCTAAGAGTTCGGATTCGATTTCGGTTTTTACGAACGCCAGTGCCCTCTCGGCGCTGTAGGCGAGGTGCTCCCGCTCGCCGTTGTACACGAAGACGAAGTTGAGGGCGGATATGATGAAGAAGGCGACCCATACGAAGAACAGGCGCGCGTAGAACCTCCTGGAGCTACTCACCTTGCGCGCGATCTCCATTATCCTGGTATCACCTGCCGTGCCGCCGATTTCCGCCATATACGATTAATCTCCCGGTATGTCAGAGGCTAAAAATCAGTCTTGGCTACGAACGGGATGTCCTCAAAGACTACTTGCGTCTGGATGTGCTGCAAGAGCGTCTTGTTCTCCTCCGGCTCGTCCTGCAGCGACTTTTTCTGCTGGTCGAAGAACCGCTGGCGCGCCTCGCCGCGCAGGTGGACCTGCTTTACATCGCACACCTGCGACCAGACCCGCTTCTCGTCGAGGTTGAAGAGCTCGTGGATCAGCTTCAGGTAGTGCGCGGCCGCCTTGGAAAAGAGCTTGTGGATAAACAGCGTCTTCTGCTCCTTCATGCAGGTGTCGAAGACGGTATCGTAGGGTATGAAGGTCTCGGTTATCTTCTCGCGGTAGAGGCTCTGGAGCGCGCTCAGGTACTCGTCCTGCTTGTTCGTCCCCTTGTAGCCGTTGGGGACGATCTTGGTGATGGGGCAACAGTCCCTAAACCGCTTCTCGAGGATGCGGTGCAGCTCAATGATCCCGTTCACGGCGAAATAAGAGAGCTCGGTGGGGACGAAGATCTCGTCCGCCGCGCGCATGGCCGTCTCCTGAAGGATGTCGATCCCCGGCGAGTTGTCGATCATGACAAAGTCGTAAAACCGGTTCAGGCAGGAGTACTCCATGGCTTTTTGCAGGATACTGGTGTCTTTGACGTCGTGCCCCGAGAGTTCGGCGTGCGACGGGATGATGTGGAAGTTGCGCAGGCGCGTCTGGGTGATGGAGTCCAGGATCTTCTTCCCCGCGATCCCCACCGACGACCTGTAGACATCCCGGATGCTGGGCACCCGCTGCCCGTTCCCATCGACCACGAGGGACAGGTGGTGCTGGCTGTCGTTGTCGATGGCCAGCACGCGGAACCCCGCCATGGCCAAAGCCTGCGACACGCTGATGGTAAACGTAGTCTTACCAACCCCGCCCTTATAGTTAAGGACCGCAATAGTACGCATAAAACATTATTCCTCGGTGTATTATGGGTTACCGCTCATATACAATAAGTATACAATTCGAACGCAGATAAATCAAGGTAAAATATTAATATTGGTTGGATATGGCAGTTACGGGTATGAATGCGGATTCCGGAATAAAGGGCGGCCGAAGGCGGCCGCCCCTGCAAAAGCGCTGTCTGGGAGGGTATCAGTTGGCCCTGGACACGAATTCGTGCGTCTCCGTATCCACCCGGATCTTGTCCCCTATATTGCAGTAAAGCGGCACCTGGACCTCAATCCCGGTGTTGACGGTGGCCGCCTTGAGCACCTTCCCGCCCGTATCCCCCTTCACCGCCGGTTCCGTGTAGGTGATCTCCACATCGACCTGCTTGGGCATCTCCACGCCCACCGCCTTCTCCCCGTGGACGATCACGTCGATGATCATCTGCTCCATCAGGAAGTCGGTCGCGTCGCCCAGATCGTCCTTGTTGAGCTCCATCTGCTCATAGTTCTCCTGGTCCATGAAGGTGAACCGGCCGCCGTCGGAGTAGAGGTACTGCATCTTCTTGCGCTCGAGGACGACGAGGTCGAACTTGTCGGACGCCCTGTAGACGGTCTCGGAGACGCTCCCCGTGGAGAGGTTCTTCATCTTCATCTTGCAGGACGACGCGCCGCGCGCCCCCTTGGTGTAGACGTACTTCAGGATGACGTGCAGGTCGTTCCCGATTTTGACGCAGTTGCCCTG
>WQRV01000174.1 GCA_009786575.1 Chitinispirillia bacterium
CAGGGAAGCTTGAATTTCATCGAGAAACAGCAGGGTCTCGCCGGGGATTATGGGCGTTTTATACACTTCTGCAAGCTTTGCGCATAATTCTTGAATGGATAGCCCGCCTTTTGCAAACAGATCCTTTACCGTTTTATCCCGCGCCCGCTCAAAATTTATCTCGACAAAGTATTTAAACTGCTTGCTCAAATTCCTGACCGTACTGGATTTCCCAACCTGCCTTGCCCCCCTGATAAGCAAAGGCTTGTGATCGCCCTTCTGCGCCCAGGCAAGCAAATCATCGTCAATTTTCCGCTTTATATAGTTATCCGACACGTTTCACCGCCCGTGATAGGGTGATTTTGTAAAAAATACAACCCTAAAATAATACAGTTTCGGTTGAAAAACAAGGTTTTTTTGGACTTTTGGGGTGTTGGGGAGGTGAAAATGGTGTTTCCGGTACCGGAAGGGACGTTTTTGAGGACAGTGGGACGGATTTCCGTGGCGGCTACCGGTATAGATCCGCCCTCAAACTAACTCATGCTCCGGTACCGCTCAGGCCCGCCGCGGCACGTACCAGCCCCAGAAACAGCGGGTGCGGTTTGTTTGGGCGGCTTTTGAATTCGGGGTGGAACTGGACGCCCGCGAAAAAGCGCTTTTCCGGCAGCTCTACCGCCTCTACCAAATTGCCGTCCGGCGATGTCCCGCTTATCACGAGGCCGTTTTGGGTCAGCGTATCGCGGTAATCATTGTTGAACTCGAAGCGGTGGCGGTGGCGCTCGCTGGCCTCGCCCGCGCCGTATAGTTTATTCAGCAACGACCCGCCCGCGATTTTGCACGGGTACGCGCCGAGGCGCATTGTGCCGCCGGTGCCGGTTTTGCCGGTCTGGCCGGGCATTATGTCTATTACGCGGTGCGCCGATACCTCGTCAAACTCGCTGGAGTTGGCCCTGTCTAAGCCGCAGACGTGGCGGGCGTACTCTATGACGGCGATTTGCATGCCGAGGCAGATGCCCAAAAATGGGGTATCGCTCTCTCTTGCGTAGCGGCAGGCGGCGATCTTCCCCTCTACGCCCCTGTCGCCGAAGCCGCCGGGGATTATTATGCCGTCTACGCCTTTTAATATTTCGGCGGCGTTTTGCGCGGTGATTTCCTCGCAGTCGATCCAGCAAAAATTTATCTTCGCGGAGATCTCGAATCCGGCGTGGTTCAGGCTTTCTATTATAGAGAGGTACGCGTCGCGCAACTGTATGTATTTACCGACTATCGCGATCTTTACCTCTTTCTGTCTTGTGTTGATGCGGCTGACCATCGACCGCCACTCCGTCAAATCAGGCTCGCGGATGTTATCAAATCTTAATTCTCTGCAGACAACTGTATCAAGGCCGTTTTCGTGGAGCATCAGCGGGGCCTCGTATAGGGACGGGACGGTCATGTTCTCTATCACGCAATCGGGTGTAACATTGCAGAAGAGCGCGATTTTATCCTTAATACCCTGGCTTAGCGGCTCATCGGAGCGGGCTATGATGATGTTGGGGGATATACCCATAGACCGCAGTTCCTTGACGGAGTGCTGCGTCGGTTTTGATTTGTGCTCGCCGGAGCATTTTAAGTATGGGACTAATGTAACGTGGATGAAGAGGCAGTTTTCGCGCCCTTTTTCGAGGGATATTTGCCTTATCGCTTCCAAAAACGGCTGGCTTTCGATGTCGCCGGTCGTCCCGCCTATTTCCGTTATCAGCACCTCCGCGCCGGTGGTTTTTGCGCTGGAGTAGATGAACTCCTTTATCATCCCCGTAACGTGCGGGATGACCTGCACGGTGCCGCCCAGATACCCGCCCTCGCGTTCGCGGTGTAGCACATTCCAGTATACTTTGCCGGATGTAAGGTTGGAGAATTTGGTCAGGTTTTCGTCTATGAACCTCTCATAGTGCCCGAGGTCGAGGTCTGTTTCGGCGCCGTCGTCGGTTACGAAGACTTCGCCGTGCTGGAATGGGCTCATGGTGCCGGGGTCAATGTTCATGTAGGGGTCTAATTTTTGGGCGGCGATTTTGAGGCCCCGTTGTTTTAGCAGCCTACCGAGAGACGCTGCGGTTATCCCTTTGCCGAGGCCGGAGACGACCCCGCCGGTTACGAAGATGTATTTTGTTTCCATGCCAATCAATTCCTCCACTGTTGCGGTAGCAGGGTGCCTGCCGTACAAATTCATTTTTACGAAAATTTATTTTGTGTCCATATCAAACCAAACAATCCCTCTATAAAACAGGCGGCCGTTTCCGGCCGCCCATTTCCATCATCACCATCAAATCACACTAAACAGCATATCCGCATACGTCGGCAGCGGCCAGTACTTCTTCGACGACAGAGTCTCCAGTTCGTCAACGATAAGCCGCAATTCAGACATCGCCGTGAATACCGAATCACGGTAGAAGCTCGCCTGAGCGAGGGCATCCTTGTACTTATCTTTCGTCTTGCCCACCGTGGATTCAAGCGCCGTCAGCTTCTTGAGCATGCAGGCCGACAGCTTCGAAATCTCCGTCAGCAAATGCTTCTCAAGCGTCGTGTCGATTTCCATATTGCCGCAGGATATCGATATCTTCCGCTCGAGGAGCTTCGCCAGCTCGTTCTGATATTCGATACACGCGGGCATGATCTTGCCCTTGACCATGTCGATCATCGTAAGCGCCTCGATGTGGAGCACCTTGCAGTACCCTTCCATCATTATCTCGTAGCGCGAGTGGATTTCCCCCTCGGTAAAGACGTGGTGCCTTGTGAACAGGTCGGCGCTCTTCTTTGATATGAACGCGGGGAGCGCGTCTACGGTCGTCCTAAGGTTCGACAGGCCGCGTTTTTTCGCCTCCGTTACCCACTCTTCGGCGTAATTGTTGCCGTTGAAGACGATGCGCTTGTGGTCGGCGACTGTCTTCTTCACGAGATCGGCCAGGTCCTTGGTAAAGTTCTTCGACTTCTCAAGCTTATCGGCGAACTGCCTCAAAACCTCGGCGACGATCGTGTTGAGCACAATGTTCGGGCCGGCTATGGAGAACGCGGAGCCGAGCATACGGAACTCGAACTTGTTGCCGGTAAACGCGAACGGCGACGTGCGGTTGCGGTCGGTCGTGTCTTTCGGGAAGGGCGGCAGCACGCTGACGCCGACCTCCATCTGCAGCTTCTTCTTGCCCTTGTAGCTCGCGCCCGACTCGATGGCCTCGAGTATCCCCATAAGCTCGTCGCCGATAAACATGGAGATGATGGCCGGCGGCGCCTCGTTCGCGCCGAGGCGGTGGTCGTTGGCCGCGCTCGCGGCGGAAACGCGCAGAAGGTCCTGATACTCGTCTATCGCCTTGATAACCGCGACAAGAACCAGCAGGAACTGAGCGTTTTCATGCGGCGTATCGCCGGGCTCAAGAAGGTTTAAGCCCGTATCGGTGCTTATCGACCAGTTGTTGTGCTTGCCGCTGCCGTTGACGCCCGCGAAAGGCTTCTCGTGCAGCAGGCACGCCATGCCGTGTTTGTTGGCGATGCTCTTCATCAGCTCCATAGTAAGCTGGTTGTGGTCGGTGGCGATGTTCGTGGTCGAAAAAATCGGCGCGAGCTCGTGCTGCGCGGGGGCTACCTCGTTGTGCTTGGTCTTCGCGTGCACGCCGAGCTTCCAGAGCTCCTCGTCGAGCTCCTTCATAAACGCAGAAACGCGCGGCTTGATGCTGCCGAAGTAGTGGTCCTCGAGCTCCTGGCCCTTGGGGGGGCGCGCGCCGAAGAGCGTACGGCCTGTGAACACGAGGTCGGGGCGCTTCAGGTACATCTCCTTGTCAATAAGGAAATACTCCTGCTCCGGCCCCACGGTGGTTATAACGCGCTTCGCCGACGTATTGCCGAACAGTTTCAGTATCCTCATGGCCTGCTTGTCGATAGCCTCCATGGAGCGCAGAAGCGGTGTCTTCTTGTCGAGCGCCTCGCCGCTGTAGGAGCAGAACGCGGTGGGCACGCAGAGCGTCCCGTCCTTGATGAATGCGTAGGAGGTCGCGTCCCAGACGGTGTACCCGCGCGCCTCGAACGTGGCCCGCAGCCCGCCCGACGGGAACGACGACGCGTCCGGCTCGCCGCGCACGAGCTCCTTGCCCGAAAACTCCATGATGATCTTGCCGCCCTCGGTCGGGGAGATGAAACTGTCGTGCTTCTCCGCCGTAACCCCGGTCATGGGCTGGAACCAGTGCGTGAAGTGCGTCGCGCCCTTATCGATCGCCCAGTCCTTCATAGCGGTCGCCACCACGTTGGCCACATCGAGCTCTAAGGGCGTCCCGCGCGAAATGGTCTTTTTCAGCGACCTGTACACATCCTTGGGCAGCCGCGCCTGCATAACGGCATCGTTAAATACCATACTACCAAACAACCCGGTAACATCTTTCATAAAGCCTCCCTATTACTATGGATATAGATGGTTATTGATGACAGCCTACCCCAAAATTCCACCAAAAAGGCAACAAAAAAAGGCACTGCGGACTATATGAGCCCCCAGCGCCTTTGCTGTTTACCTTGATTACTATTATATCAAAACCGTTGCAATACGGTCAAGCTAACTTCTTAACGTCTATAAATAAAATAATTCACGGCAATCCCGTAATGCAAATATTTTTAAAAAAATTTTCCGGGAATTATACCGGGATCGCCTCATCGATCAGCATGATGGGGATATCCTCCCGTATCGGGTAGAGGTATTTGCCGTCGCCGCGCAGGAGGCCGGCCTCTATCGGGTCCTTGACGACCGCGCCGCCGCGGTTGGTTATCTTGCCGGCGGTGATGCCCTCGTTCAGCTTCTTGATGACGTCATTGCCGACAAGCGCGACGTCTTGCTTAGTTTCGGGGCAGCAGAGGATGTCTAACAGCGCTTTGTCTACCATAATGCGATCTCCTTTATTTTTTGATACACGATTTAACCGCGTCTGCCACTATCTTTATCCCGCGCGCAATCTTGTCTTCGGGCGTGCTCGAGAACGCGAGGCGCAGGCAGTCGTTCTTCTTGCCAGCCGGGTCAAACGCGCTGCCTATCACGAACGCGGCGCCGTTCTTGTACGAGGCCTCGAATACGTCGGAGGCGTTCATGTACGCCGGCAGCGTTACCCAAATGTAAAACCCGCCCTTGGGAACCGTCCATGATACTTCTTTGGGCATGTGCTCCTTGAGACTGTCGAGCATGGTAGCCGCGCGGCGCTTGTAGGCGGCGCGGATCATCTCCAAATATCCCGGCAGCTTGTTTTTAGACAGGAACTCGCACGCTAATACTTGTGTAAATACCGGCGAACAGGCATCCATCGACTGCTTGGCCAACTGGCACTTGTCGATAATCTCCGCCGGGGCGCAGAGCCAGCCGAGGCGCATGCCGGGGCTGAAAATCTTGGCGAATGACCCGGTGTAGCAGATAGAGACGTTTTGATGCGGCATCGACTTCATGGGTACCGTCAGCCCCTTATCCCCGGCATCAAAATAGAGCTCGCCGTAGGGGTCGTCCTCGAGCAGAATTATGCCCTTGCCGCTAAGGGCGTCTAACAGCTGGCGCTTGCGCTCCGCGCTGTAGATTATCCCGGCGGGGTTGTGGAAGTACGGCGTTACGTA
>WQRV01000175.1 GCA_009786575.1 Chitinispirillia bacterium
AAAACCCGGATTATCGGTGATTTTGACGTTATCTTTTGACGTTTAATCATGTTAATCCTTTAATCAGGCAAATCATGGTTCAGACAATCATCAACACACCGGTAAACCCCAATTTACCGCAATAGGCCCCGGTGCCAGACAAGCGCGGCAGGCCTGCCGCGTCAGAATATCTCATCCTCAGCCGGAACATCCGCCGCCCCGTGCTGTGCCGGCACCTGCGCCCCTTCCCCGCGCGTCGAGCCGCGCAGCAGGTCCTCCAGCGTGCCGTCCTCCACGTTCTCCGGCTCTACCCACGCGCCGCAGTTCTCCGACGGCGGCGTCACGCGCCTTAGGTACTCCTCGTACTGCGTGAAGAACCCCTTGGGCGACTTTACCCCGGCTACCCGCAATAACCCGGTCGTCAAAAACTTGTGCAGCGACTTCCCGTCGCGCGGGCCCGTGTACTGCAGGTTGCCCTCGCCAACGCTCGCCACCGTGATGTCGCGCACCTCGCCGCCGCGGCCGCTGCTCCCGGGCAGCTTCGCCATGTCTATGCGAAGAACCGCGTTCCACATGCAGTAGTTCGTGCGCTTGTCGCTCGACGCGTCTACGTTGAACGGGCGGATGATGTCGTCGGACGTGCCGCTTTTGGCGAAGTTGGACAACGGGTCATCTATGTAAAATGCGTCCTGGTCGAACCTCGGATCCGAGTACGCCGGATCGGTGAGGTCGGGCGTGTAGTCTATGTCGTAGTCGGCCAGGCCCTCGGCGCGGGTGGCCAAGCGGTTGTGCAGGCCGAGAAGCGTGGGGCGGATGTTGTTCTTGTCTACGAACGGGTGGTAGCGCCGCAGCGTGTCGTTCAGCGCCACCGGGCGCCCGTTCAGCTCTATGGACTGAATCGCAAGCGAGTTGCGCTCGCCGGGCTGCTCGATCAGGTCGTTGTTGTAAAGGATGTTGAACATGTGCATCTGCTCGTAGAGCGACATCTCAAACGCGCCAAGCGCAACCGAGTACATGCTGTCGGAGACCGCGACCCTGCGGCTGCCCTGCATCATGCTGTCTACAGGGATCCCCGCCACGCGCCCCAGTTCCTTGAAAACCCGCACGCCCGTGGCGCTGGTCAGCCGCAGATCGTCGCGCACCCGCCCCTGCGCGCCCACACGGTAAAAAAAGTTGAGAAGCGGAAACGCGCCCGGGGCAGGGTCGCCGTCTATGTAAAGAGTTCTGTTCAGCCGGTAAACGGTCTCCACGCCCAAAACATTGTTCGACGACGTAAGATGCTCGAACACGTACTTGCACCCCTCGAACTTCCGGCCGAAGTTGTTCACCTGGTACCCGCGCCCGCGCACCGACGTGTTTAAGAACATTACGCCAACCGCCCGCCCCTTATCCTCGAAAATAGACCGCGCCCACGGAACGTCGCTTGGAACAGGCGCCTCGTCGGACCACTTGCTGTAGGGCTTGAATATCTCAAGGTCGTAGTTCAGCGCGTTCATCACCGGCTTGACAAGAGAGGAACCCGTAGGCGTGCGGTTGCGCAGCAGGCAGTTCAGCTTAGACCCCAGCCGGTCCTTCGAATGGTACGCCAAAAGCTGCCCCGTCTTCGAACACATTATCGAGTACGCGAAGTACTGCCCGTCAACAAGCGTGGGGCGGCGCACATAGTAGAAAACGCTGCGCCGGTACTTGTTGCCCGAAATCCTGGCGTAGCGGATGTTCTCAAACACCGTGTCGCCCGCCGAAAGCGTGGTGATGAACGACTTGCCGGGCTCGGCGAAATGGGTCTCGCCGGAGAGCACCACAGCGTGCCGCAGCGTGTCGCCGGGCGTACGCGCCATAGTAACGTCCTCGCCGTGGCTCCCTATCCTCACCTCGCTCATGATAGTCGTGTCCCCGCCGTAGCCGCGCTCCGCCACAAGGCGCTCAAGCTCCCTCTGCAGCGGCAGGTCTATGGTCAGCTTGATGGTCAGATTCCCCTTCCGCCTTACAAGCGAGTTGGGGTCGATCAGGTCCATCTGCGCGGTCTGCGCCGCGCTTGAACCGTTCCGGTGCAGCGTTAAGAGCCAGTACTCGTTCGCCAAATCCACAAGCGGGCCGTGGCCGCCCTCTATCCGCTTGGGACGCTCGAACGTCAGCGAGTCCACCCCGGCCAGCACCTCCGCGCGCTTGGCCGCGCTCCACCCCAGCGCGTCGCCCATGCGCGCCATGTCGATCCGGCACTGCGCCGCGATCTTGGGCTTTATGTTGCGCCCCCACTTCACCATCCGCGCCAGATAGACGCACTCGGCGTCGGAAAGCGAGTCGAGCGGCTTGTTGAACAGCCCGCGCGCGATGTCCTTGTAGCCGATTAGCCCGTGGTCGCTCGTAACCGCGTGGTTCATGTATACTTCCAGTATCTCGTCGGAGGTGTACGTCTTCCGCAGCGCCGAGGCAAGGCGCATCTCGCGCGTCTTGCGGCCCAGAGAGTTGGAAACCTGCCGCTGCCCGATCTCGTCGAGGCGCGACAGGAACAGCTTCGCCACCTGCTGCGTGATGGTGGAGGTACCGCGCGGCGAAGCCGGCTTCATATTCCTGACGGTAGGCGGGATAGCCAGCGCAAACGCCCGCGCAAAGCTCTCAAACCGGAACCCCAGCTTGTCGTCCCGGAAATATCTGTCCTCCGCGGCGATGAGCGCGGTGACAAGCGTGTGCGGGAACTCGTTCATCTGCGCACGGCGGTGGTCGGTCTTGATCCGTATGATTGCACGGTTATTCCTGTCGGCCACAAGTATCGTGTTCGAGTACTCCCGCACCTCGTTTAAGAGCTTCACCACCGCCAGCGACGGGTAGTCCGCCACCGCAACCCCGTCCACAACCTTGCCCCCGTCCTCCGCGGCCTCGCCGTCCGCCTCCGTGGTGATCCGCTGCGCCTCAAGCTCCATCGCCTTCACCATCAGCACGTCCTGCCACCCCGCGCCGTACTCGGTGGAGAGCAGCCCGCGCCGCTCAAGGTCCACAAGGCGGTCGCCCCAGCCGCTGAAGTGCTTGTTGAAGGCGTAGCGCGCGAGGTAGTAGCCCGGGATGAGGCTCAAAAGCCCCATCAGCGCGATTATCAGCATAATTTTCAGAAATTTAGGAATCTTAGGGAATTTCATTGTCTTATCCGTTTACGCCTGATTTGTGTTGATAGTTCGGGCCGGGCTCGGCAACTTCGCATACAGGCCCATAATTTCTACAATATAATACCCGCACACCAAAAAAGTCAATATCAAAAATAATAAATAATAGGTTGACACGCCCCCGTCCCGCATAATATTTTACTGTTTTCGGCCCCAAACCAACGCCAACAGAAAGGCCGGCGCCGCCATGCCCAAAAATAAGCGCAGTATTCTGCAGCCTACGTACCTCTCCAGCTTCACCTGCATCGCCGGCGCATGCGAGGACAGTTGCTGCACCGGGACATGGAATATATACGTAGACAAAAAGACCTTTCTCAAGTACCGCGACGTAGGAAACGCCGGGCTGCAGGGCCTTCTGGACCAAACCGTCAAGCGCAACCGCGGCGAAGACGCCAGCGAGGCCCAGTACGGGAAATTCACCCTGCGCGGCGCTTGCGCGCTCCAAAGCGCAGACGGGCTCTGCCGCCTGCAGGCCGAATTGGGCCCGGGCCTCCTCTGCGACACCTGCGCCATCTACCCGCGCTCATACAAAATCGCCGGCGGGCGCCTCGAATGCGCGGCAACGCCATCGTGCCCGCATATCGCGCGGGCCGCCCTCTCCGACCCAAACGGCATCGCGTTCGAAACCGTAGAGGAGAGCGCCGCAACAGGGCGCATACCGGCGCAGGCGCCGTCCATCGACCCGGCCGCACAGCGGTACGCCGCCAAACCCGCGCGCTTCTTCTGGGACATACGCATATTCTGCCTCACCCTGCTCCAAAACCGCGCCTTCACGCTCGCACAGCGCCTTATCGTCCTCGGCATGTTCTGCCGCAAAATCGACGAGCTCGACAGGGAGGGGCGCACAGACGAAATACCGGCCCTCCTCGAAAAACTCGGCGCCGGCCTCGAAGACGAATCCTTCAGGCACGGCCTCGAAGACGTCAGCGGCAACTTTGAGATACAGATGCGCCTCGCAAAAGAACTCACCGACAAAAGGCTCGAAGCCGACCTCTACGGCAGCAGGGCATACCTCGAAATCGTCGCCGAAACCTTCGTGGGCCTCGGCTTCGTACAGGGCGCTACAACCGCCCAGATAATGCAGAAATTCAACGAAAACCGCGAAACATACGTCGCGCAATACCTAAAAGATAAGGAGTACATCCTCGAAAACTTCATAGTGAACGAGTTCTTCCTAAGGCTCATGCCCTTCGGGCAGGGCGACACCACTTGGGACTCCTGCGCCTTCCTGTGCGTGATGTACGGCATGCTCAAACTGCACATAAACGGAATAGCGGGGCGCCGCAAGGGCCTCAACGACGAGACCCTGTTCGCGCTCATACAGGCGTTCGCCAAGGTAGTAATGCACAACGCAAAATTCATCCCCAACATGGTAAGGGCCCTTAAAGACAACGGCTTCGACACCCTGGCGTGGATGACGATATTAGTGAGCGATTGACCGGATAGTGTGGAGTGTGGAGTTAACGTCAAAAACCCGGCAACTCCAAACTACAAACTGAATTAAACTTATAAACAATAAAAAGGAGGCAGTTATGGCTGATCTTAAGGGGTCAAAAACAGAAAAAAACCTGATGGAGGCGTTCGCCGGCGAGAGCCAGGCCCGCAACAAGTACACCTACTTCGCCGGAAAGGCCAAAAAAGAGGGCTACGAGCAGATCGCCGCCTTCTTCGAAGAGACCGCCGGCAACGAAAAGGAGCACGCCAAGCTCTGGTTCAAGGAGCTCCACGGCGGCGAGGTCCCCGCCACAACCGAAAACCTCAAGGCCGCGGCCGACGGGGAAAACGGGGAGTGGACCGAAATGTACAAGCGCATGGCCGAAGAGGCGAAAGCCGAGGGCTTCGACCGCATCGCCTTCCTCTTCGAAGCCGTAGGGAAGATCGAAAAGGAGCACGAAGAGCGCTACCGCGCCCTCCTCAAAAACATCGAGGAGAGCAAAACCTTCGCGCGCACCGAAAAACAGGTCTGGATCTGCCGCAACTGCGGCCACATCCACGACAGCGCGAGCGCCCCCCAAAAATGCCCCGTCTGCGCCCACCCGCAGGCCTACTTCGAGATCAGGGCCGTAAATTATTAAAAAAACCGGGCCTTCGGGCCCGTTTTTTACCGGATTGCGGATAAATTGGGGCTTGCCGGTGTGACGGATATACGGTATTGCAGGGGCGTTGCGCGCAACGCCCCGCCATGCCCGGAATTTCGGCAAATGCCAATTTCCACCGATAATACCCGTAGGGGCGGCCGCCCCCGGCCGCCCGTGCCGGAATTACGATATTGTGGTTTATCGTTGTGATGGATATACGGTTTCGACGGAAACAAAACGGTTTTGTAGGGGCGATCGTCCCCGATCGCC
>WQRV01000176.1 GCA_009786575.1 Chitinispirillia bacterium
ATGTTGGAAAAACTCCAAGAAGCTTAGTTGCGTTTTCTGCTGAAATGGTTCTTAAAGAGTGGAAAAAAGGAACATTGAATTTGTCATATACTTAGATTCAAAAGGCGAATCATGAGTCCGGTGGGGCGGCAGCCTTTCACATTGTCCAAAGCCCTACCGTCTACCTACCTAACCCTGCCTCATCTCCGTAGATTGTCTCTGTTGGAGTTTGGCGGGGGCATCGGTTTCTGTTTGGCCGGTGGGAGATCGTGGAGATGCCGGCGAACCCTTAGTGTCCAACCGCGCCGCCAAATCGCCATTTACTACCCGGCGAACATATAAATTCCGGCCCAAATCGGCACAAGTTACGGCGCCGAGTGCCCCACTTGCCGCTATCAGTTCATCAGCAATATAATATCATATTTATTAAAAGTCAACAAAATCTAATTTGCATAATGTTGTGCCATAAATTATATTATAGATTCTGTATGTATTTGAAACCGATAACATTAACCAAAAACATTGAGAGGGTAGCATGAGCCAAGTCAGTAAAGAGAGTCCAAAAGCCGTTCCCGCCGGTACCGGCACAGTGGGTTTTCCCACCCTTAAGGGCTGGAAGATCAACCACAAGGGCATGACCAAGCAGGATGTGCTCCTCAGCATTCTGTACAGCTTGGAGTACACGATTGCCAAGGACAGCCTGTCCATCACCCCGTACGACCAGTTCCTGAGCCTCTCCTACGCGACCCGCGAGCGCGTGATCGAGCGGTGGATCTCTACGGCGCAGAAGTACAAGACCGACAACGTCAAGCGCGTCTACTACCTCTCTATGGAGTTCCTCATGGGCCGTCTCCTCGGCGATACCATGATGAACCTCAAGATGACCGACATCAGCGAAGAGGCCATTCGGGAGCTCGGGCTCAACTGGGAAGAGCTCATAGATCAGGAGTACGACGCCGGTTTGGGCAACGGGGGCCTCGGCCGCCTCGCCGCCTGCTATTTAGACTCTATGGCGACCCTGCGGCTGCCCGCCATGGGCTACGGGATCCGCTACGACTTCGGCATCTTCAACCAGAAGATCGTGAACGGCTTCCAGCACGAGATGCCCGAGCAGTGGCTCCAGAACGTAAACCCCTGGGAGGTCGAGAGGCCGGAGTACAAGGTACACGTGAAGTTCTACGGCCGCACGATGCAGTACCAGGAGCAGGGCGGGCGCAACTGCGTGTCCTGGATCGACACCGAAGATGTACTGGCCATGCCGTACGATATTCCCGTTCCCGGCTACGGCGTCAACAACGTAAACACGCTGAGGCTCTGGTCGGCGCGGTCGGCGGAGGAGTTCAACCTCCAGTACTTCAACAACGGCGACTACATAGGCGCCTGCCACGACAAGTTTACGAGCGAGAATATATCGAAGATACTCTATCCCAACGACAACAACATCTCCGGCAAGGAGCTGCGCCTCAAGCAGCAGTTCTTCTTCTCATCGGCGTCGCTGCAGGATATCATCAGGCGCTACCTGCGCACCAATAAGGACTTCAAGGCGTTCGGCGAGAAAGTGGCTATACAGCTCAACGACACGCACCCGTCAATCGCCATCGCGGAGCTTATGAGGCTCTTTATAGACGAGCACCGCCTGTCCTGGGACGAGGCGTGGGAGATAGTCAGGAAAACATTCGCGTACACGAACCACACGCTTATGCCCGAGGCGCTCGAGAAGTGGTCGGTGGGGCTTATGACCCACCTTTTGCCGCGCCACATGGAGATCATCTACGACATCAACGCCAACTTCCTGCGCGAAGTCTCCTACAAGTTCCCCGGCGACCTCGACCGCCTGCGCCGCATGTCGCTCATCGAAGAGGGCGACGACAAGCAGGTGCGCATGGCGTATCTGGCCATTGCGGGCAGCCACTCGGTGAACGGCGTGAGCGCGCTGCACTCCGAGCTTCTGAGGGCCGGCCTTGTGAGGGACTTCTACGAGATGTGGCCGGAGAAGTTCAACAACAAGACCAACGGCATCACCCAGCGCCGCTGGCTCCACAAGGCCAACCCCGCGCTGCGCAATCTGATAAACAGCAAGATCGGCGAGGAGTGGGTAACCGACCTCGACCAGCTCAAGAAGCTCGAGAAGTTAGCCGACGACAAGGCGTTCCGCAAGGAGTGGGCCGCCGCGAAGCTCGCCGCGAAGACGGCGTTCGTCGAGAAGTTCCACAAGTGGACCGGCGTCAAGATCGACACCAACATGATGTTCGACGTGCATGTCAAGAGGATCCACGAGTACAAGAGGCAGCTTTTGAACGTGCTGCACTGCATATCGCTCTACAATAAGATAAAGAGCGGCGACACCAAGGGCTTCACGCCGCGCACCATAATGTTCGCCGGCAAGGCGGCACCGGGCTACTACATGGCGAAGCTCATAATAAAGTTCATCAACAACGTGGCCGGCATCGTCAACAACGACCCGTCCACGCAGGGGCTACTCAAGGTCTACTTCCTGCCGAACTACCGCGTGTCGCTCGCCGAGTACGTTATCCCGGCAGCCGACCTGTCGGAGCAGATCTCCACGGCCGGCACGGAGGCCAGCGGCACCGGCAACATGAAGTTCGCGCTCAACGGCGCGCTGACCATCGGCACGATGGACGGCGCCAACGTCGAGATGCACGAGGAGATCGGGGATGAAAACATCTTCATCTTCGGGCTGCGGACGAATGAGGTCGACGACCTGCAGAACAGGGGATACAACCCTCAGGACTTCTACAACAACAGCCCGACGCTCAAGCAGGTTGTAGACCTGATTTCGAGCGGCTATTTCAGTCCCGAAGACCCCGGCATGTTCAACCCGATAGTCGAGGCGCTGATGCACAACGACCGCTTCCTCGTAATGGCCGACTTCGACGCGTACGTCAGGTGCCAGGAGCAGGTCGCCAAGTGCTACAGCAATCAGGACGAATGGGTAAAGAAATCTATCCTGAACGTAGCGAGGATGGGCAAGTTCTCGTCGGACAGGGCGATTTCCGAGTATGCCAAGGAGATATGGAACGTTAAGGCTGCAGACGTCAAACTTGAGATATAATGATGTCTGTTGACATGCGGTAATGTTTGGCAGTGAGTACGGGCGGGTTTAGAAATCCGCCCGTATATTTGGATTGTAATGTATGATATTCGGTAATGTACGCGGATGGTTTTTAAATCCGTTTATACGTTAAATTATTTGGCATGATGTCTGATAACCCGTAGGGGCGGGTTTCACCGCCCGCCCGCTGCGCACAGGAGAATAATGCGTTCAAAATCAAAGGAAGTATCGGTATCGGTCGCCGACGTCAACGGCAGCGACGGCAAAAGTATCCTCAAAAAGATAAAAGACGCGCGTGAAAAGCGCAGCGACGCCGTTACCCGCGAGGTGTCCGCCATACTTGACGATGTACGGAAGCGCGGCGACGCCGCGCTGTTCGACTACACCGAAAAGTTCGACAAGGTGAAGGTTACGGCATCGTCGGTGCGGGTAAGCATCGAACACCTGAAGGCGCGGGCGAAGATGGTCGCGCCGGAGCTCAAGGCCGCGATACGCGCCGCCGCCGGCCGCATAAGGGGCTTCCACTGCCGGCAGGGGATTCACGGCTATAGGGTCAAGACGCTCGACGGCGAGCTTGCCCAGATCGTAAAACCGCTCAAGCGCGTAGGCGTCTACGTCCCCGGCGGACACACAATATACCCGTCGTCGGTATTGATGAATATCATCCCCGCCCAGCTCGCGGGCGTCAAGGGCATCGTAGCCGTCACCCCGCCCGGCAAAGGCGACATCGACCCCGGCGTAGCGTACGCGCTCGATTACATGAGGGTGAGAGAGGTCTACACGGCCGGCGGCGCGCAGGCGATAGGCGCGCTGGCCTACGGGACTAAAAGCATTCCCGCCGTCGATATGATCGTAGGGCCGGGCAACGCCTACGTCGCGGCCGCAAAGCGGCTTGTCTACGGGACCGTAGGCATCGATTCGGCCGCCGGCCCAAGCGAGGTGGTGATCATCGCCGATAAATCCGCGCCCCCGCGCTTTGTAGCGCTCGACATGCTGGCGCAGGTGGAGCACGGCAGCGGCGACGAGATCGCCATGTGCATAGTTGAAAGCAGGGCCGTCGCCGAAAAGATAGCCGCCGCTCTCGCTAAGGAGATTGAGAAATCACCCGTTAAAAATGTGCTGGCGAAACTGCCGGCGCACGCGATCACTATAATGATAACGCCGTCACGCAAAGAGAGCATGGAACTGTCGAACGCCATCGCTCCCGAGCACCTCCAGATAATGACGGAGACGGCCGACAAGGACGTCAGGCTCGCATACAACGCCTCCGCCATATTCCTGGGCGTCAACACACCGGTTGCGCTGGGAGACTACTTCATAGGCACAAACCACGTACTCCCCACCGGCGGCGCGGCAAGGTTCGCCTCGCCCTTGGGCGTGGAGTGCTTCCAAAAGCGCATATCGGTAGCAAAGGCATCGCCCGGCGGCCTGGCCTCCGCAGCGAACTACGTACCGGCATTCGCGCGGGCAGAAGCCTTTGAGCACCACGCGATGAGCGTTGAGGCGAGGGTGGAGCAGCAGTAAGGCCAGGCGTTTTTGGGCCTGCTCCCGATTTAATGAAAAATAGTATATTATCTAATGATAAAGAATATTGTTATCTATCATAAAGAGCATGTGGGTGATGGCAGGGGATTAGATGGCAAAACTTTATTTTGATTCGTGTATGTATGGGCGACACCGTGACGATCAAAAAGATGCAAGGATCGCAGCGGAGACAATCGCCATTATGACTATAATCGACACCGCTCCGATAGTCGGTAATTGTATTTTGGGTAGTGGAGCCGTAGTGGACGAACTGGGCAGAATTAAAAACCCGTCCTTACGTACCGATTTATTAGACTTTTATGTTGATACCGTTGACGTGTCCGTGAAACTGACCCCGGCGGATGATATACGGGCGCAGGTATTCAGGGCGGCAGGGGTGGGAACTACTGACAGCGTACATCTTGCCGCTGCTGAAAAAGCGGGTGCAGATTATCTTTTAACCGTTGACGACGATTTTGAGCGGGTAGCAACGGCAAAGAATTTAAGTAATGTGAAAGTAATGAACCCATTAACCTATTTAGCGGGAGGGACTAAATGAGTATCACAACATTAAACCCTATTGAAGTACGCAAGGCCGGAATGAGGGCCTTGAGC
>WQRV01000177.1 GCA_009786575.1 Chitinispirillia bacterium
TAAACGTCAAAAGATAACGTCAAAATCACCGATAATCCGGGTTTTGACGTTGATTTTTAATCAAGGAAATCCTTTAATCATGTAAATCAAGGTTCAGACAAAAAAGGCGGGATACGCGATAAACCATGATTTAACCCAAAGGAACTTGCAGTATGAACGCATCAGTCAGCGGTAAAAGTAGACGTGCAGGCCGCGTTTTTGGCGCGGTGGTGGCTGCGGTGCTGTTGTCGGTATCGGCGGTTAACGCGCAGGGTGGGAGTTTTACCGATGCGCGGGATGGGAAGACGTACCGGACGGTGAAGATTGGGGATCAGACGTGGATGGCGGAGAATCTCAATTATCAGACTGATAAATCCGTCTGTTACGATAATGAAGAAAGTAACTGTCAGAAATACGGACGGCTTTATGATTGGAATACTGCGTTGAAGGCTTGTCCTGCTGGGTGGCATGTCCCAAGTGAAGCTGAATGGACAGCGTTAACAAATGCTGTTGGTGGTGCATCAACGGCAGGAACGAAATTGAAGTCGAAGACAGGGTGGTCTACGGGTACGGGCTATAAAGCCGCTACGGACGATTACGGTTTTTCGGCCCTGCCGGGCGGCTACGGCTACTCAGATGGCAGCTTCAGCAGCGCCGGCTACCGCGGCTACTGGTGGAGCGCTACGGAGGACGCTGCCACGTTCGCGAGGCGCCGGTTCATGGGCTACAACTACAAGTACGTGGGTTGGGGCAGCGACTTCAAAAGCAACTTGTTCTCGCTGCGCTGTTCGCAGGACTCCGCGGCCCCGCAATAGCGCAGCAATTGCGAGCCGCCGCCCCGAGCCGCGTTTTTTGCGGGGCGGTGCTTTTTATGTTTTGTACGGGTATAATGTTTAATCGTGTTCAATAATCACAAAAGGACTGACCGCAATGGTACTTGACGAACGGCTTTTACTGCGTCTCCCGATTATCCTCCTCGCCCTGACCATCCACGAGCTGGCGCACGGCTGGTCGGCGTACAAGCTCGGCGACCCCACCGCCAAAGACCAGGGCCGCCTTACCCTGAACCCCATACCCCACCTCGACTTTCTGGGCACCATAATGCTGTTAGCCGCCCCTATCGGCTGGGCCAAGCCGGTGCCGGTGAACCCGTACAATCTCCGCAAGCCCAAGCGCGACCTGATGATCGTGAGCTTCGCCGGGCCGCTCTCCAACATGATACTCGCGGTATGCTTCGCCCTCGCCATCTCGATACTCACCGCGGTAAGCCCGCAGCACCTTACGGCAACAACGGAGGCGGCCATTTCACCGAGCTATCTGTGGAAGTTTCTGGAGATGGCGTTTATGATAAATGTTGGCCTCGCGTTTTTCAATATGCTGCCGTTCTACCCGCTCGACGGCTCGAAGGTTGTGGCCGGGTTCCTGCCCGACAGCAAGATCGAGCCATACATGAAAGCAACCCGCTACGCGCTGCCGGGCATCTTCGGCCTCGCAATCGCCGGCTACCTCATAAAAATACCCCTGCTGTCTATAATCCTCATGCCGGCGCTCCAGCCGTTCTTCCGCTTCATGCAGCTGGTATCGTTCGGAAACGCCGACGGGCTGAACCGGTGCTGGAAAGCGGCTGCCGCCGCGGCTGGGGCGGGGATATGATTTTTCGGCACAGCGCCGCGCCCGAAAATCCGGCGCCGCTACCAGAAGCTGCCCCAGTATTTCCACCCCGAAACGATCGTTGCTATATAAGCGCCGCCGCTACAATATACCAATATAAATAATACCGGCCAATAGATCATCTTTGCCCAAAATGGGATTTTCACATTCACATTCATGCGGGCTGAAACAAGCCGGGCGCCGCCAAATAGTAAATACATGAGGAACAGCGTGATATTAACGCCCGCGGCATACAACAAAAGGTTAAATATCAGCTTGTCGAAATTATCGGTATAAAGCGCATACCCGTAGTAAACATAATTTTCATACGCCGGTATATACGCTGCCGCCATAACCCCAAGCGCCAGGTTGGAAAGCGGCCCGGCCATGCCCCGCAGCGCCCTTGCCCCCCGCGCCCGGAAATACCCCTGCATCATAAGCGAGACGGCAATGATCCACCAGATAAACAAAATGGTCATACAAACATCAATGGTATCGGTACGCAGGGGGTCCTCCGCAACCACGACCCTCTCCGTTTTAACGAACGTGCCCGAGGAGTGGTAGTTGGATACGAGGCCGCTGTCTGCGAGCGCCCCCGCCACCGCGTTGCCGAAGCTCGCGGCGGTGATACGGGCGTCCTCCACCGTTATATTTTTCACCACGCCGCCAAGCCGCCCAAAAAGCCCGGCGTCCGGTATGGGCGCGTCTATATACAGGCCGCGCACCGTGTGCCCGCCGCCGTCGAAGGTGCCGAGGAAAATACGCCCGCTCCCATCGCCGGAATTCCACCCGCCTATAGGCTCCCACCCCTTGAGCTTGACCAGCGCGCCGTTGTCGGTAACCTCCAAACCCGAGAGGCCCCGGCAGTATTCAGACAGGTCTATGTCGTCTGCGAGAATAACCGTCCGGCCCTTAAAATCAAAATCGTACTCTTCGCTGTTGACAATCTTTGCCAGCCCGGCCAGCTCCTCCGCGGTGTAAATCCAGAAGGTGTCCTGGCCGGAATTGATTGTATACCATTCAACATCCGCAACGGAGATATCCGGCGCCGACGGCATTATCCGCAAATACACGCATAGCGCAATCAGGGCGGCGGCGGCAATCAGCGCGGCGGCCTTCGCGCGCAACGGCAGCGCCCGCAGCCCCCTCTTCGCGCCAACATTCCCCAAGCCGCGCCCCGGCTCACCCGCAAACGCCTCCGGGCCGCCAGTGGGCCGCCCATTCCCGCCCGCCTCTTCCATCCGCCCGCCTCCTCCGCACCCAGCCGCCATTTTGGCCGCCCTGCTTACAATATAACATATAAAACTGCCCCGTGTACCGTTTTTTTGCTTTTTGATTTTAGCTGCGCTAAATTTCAAAATTTTTGCATCCCGCCCAATTAATTAATTATATTGTAGCGGTAGCGTACAGGTACACGTAATAGCCTTAATTTTTGGATTTTTCACATATCAACTATTTGAGTTAGCGGAGGTTGCGGTATGAGCGTACCCGTTAGCGGCAGACATGCAGGTCATAGGATGCGTGTTGTTTTTTGCGCGGTGGCGGCAGTATTGTCCGCACCGTTGTTGTTTAGCGCCTATTCCAACCCCCAAAGCGGCGGGACATTTACCGATCCGAGGGATGGCAAGAAGTACCGCACGGTAAGAATAGGCAAATTAACATGGATGGCGCAGAATCTCAATTTCAAAACGGGTAATTCATGGTGTTATGAGGATAATGAAAGTAACTGCCGGAAATATGGGCGGCTCTATGACTGGAATACTGCGATGAGCGCGTGTCCGGCGGGATGGCGTTTGCCTGGTAACGCGGAGTGGAACGATTTGACTAAAAGCGCCGGTGGTCAGTGGATATACGTAGGTAACGCCATTGCTTATTGGGGTGGTGTGGGTAAGAAGCTTAAATCAAAAACAGGTTGGAGTGATTTTTTGTGTGACAAAGAGCTTAAAATGGAGCTCAACCGAGAGTTGGGGGAAGATTGTGTTCTTGGTAAAATGAATAGTGGGAACGGAACGGATAATTTTGGCTTTTCGGCTCTGCCGGGCGGCTGGCGCAGCACCGATGGCAGCTTCCTCTACGCCGGCAGCAGCGGCAGGTGGTGGAGCGCCGCGGAGACCTCGAGCGGTAGCCGCTACGCGTCGGAGTGGGGCATGGGCTCGGGCGAGGGCGGCGTGGGCAGGGGCAGCTGTGGCAAGGACTACGGTTTTTCCGTGCTCTGCGTCCGGTAGCAGGCATCGTACGGCAGCGCAATAATCGTGATTTTTAGTTTTTTACATATCACCAATTCGAGATCAAACGGAGGTTGCGGTATGAGCAAGTTGTTTTTTAATGCCGGAAGTAAAATGTGTTTTTGTATGGTGGCGGCAGTATTGTTCGCGCCGTTGTTGTTTAGTGCCTGTTCCAACCCCCAAAGCGGCGGGACATTTACGGATTCAAGAGACGGGCAAACGTACCGCACGGTAAGAATAGGCAATTTAACATGGATGGCGCAGAATCTCAATTTCAAAACGGGTAATTCATGGTGTTATGACGATGATTTATCTAATTGCGAGAAATACGGCAGGCTGTACGATTGGGAAACGGCGATGACGGCATGTCCATCTGGATGGCGTTTGCCTGATAACAATGATTGGAACGATTTGACTAAAAGCGCCGGTGGTCAGCGGAAAGAATCAGGTTACATTTTTGCTTATTGGAGTAGTGTGGGTAAGAAGCTTAAATCAAAAACTGGTTGGAGTGATTTTTTGTGTTACAAAGAACTTAAAGAGGATCTCAACGAGATTGGGGAGGATTGTGTTCTTGGTAAAATGAATAATGGGAACGGAACTGATAATTTTGGTTTTTCGGCTCTGCCGGGCGGCGACCGCAACACCAATGGCAGCTTCGGCTACGCCGGCAGCTACGGCACCTGGTGGAGTGCCACGGAGGGCGGCAGCGGCGACGCGTGGTACCGGAACATGGGCTCGAACTACGGCAGCGTGTACGAGGGCGACTACGACAAGGGCAACGGTTTTTCCGCGCTCTGCGTCCAAGACTGACTGTGCGGGGGAGGTTCAATTGTAATTTACCCCCCACCCCCCAAACATTCATTTTGATTTCCAACCCAGCCCCAATCGGTCAAATTGACGTTCATTTTGACCGCCTCCCCCATACCACCCCTCAAAATCAGCCCGTTTTGGGGGGTGCGGTTTCTTGGCACAGCATTTGCGATGGTTAAAAGTTTCACCTTTAATGAAAGGACGCCGCAATGTCTGATGAAACAAACTCCCCCGACGCCAGCCGCGAGTTCAAGGACGGCATGTTCCGCGCCATCTTCAAGGACCCCGCGGAGTTCCGCCGCGTCGCCAGCTACCTCCTGGAGACCGACTTCGGCCC
>WQRV01000178.1 GCA_009786575.1 Chitinispirillia bacterium
AANAATCAACGTCAAACCCCGGATTATTGGTGATTTTGACGTTTAATCATGTTAATCCTTTAATCAGGCAAATCATGGTTCAGACAATCATCAACACAACGATAAACCCCAATTTCCCCAACAAAAAAATCACCGTTTGTCCCGTGTCGGCGAGACACGGGGCCTAGGTATGGCGTTTGGCGGGGGAGGTTATTTCACCTGTTCCACGCACCGCCCGTTGTACACTATCCCGCCGCCGTCCGCGTAGTCCCTCAGAACCGCCGCGGCGTCGCTCCTCCGTATGTCGCGTACTACCTCGATCCCCCTCGCCTCAAGTTCCTCGGTCCAGTCTTCCCGTTTCGACCCCTCGTCGAACCCGGCGGCCCGCGCGTCTTCGTCCCTCGCGCCGCATACGAGCGCCCGCACGCCCGACCACGGTACCGCGCCGAGGCACATGGCGCAGGGGGCGGTGGTGGTGACCAGTTCGCAGCGCGGCATGTTTTTCGCGCCGAGGTCGAAACTGCCGAGGATCGACTGCGCCTGCATCAGCGCGACGATCTCGGCGTGGGCGATTGAGAGGCCGACGTTTGTTACAAGGTTGACCCCCGCCGCGATTAAACGCCCGGTTTCCATGTCGAACACCGCAGCGGCGAACGGGCCGCCCGTGCCCTCCTCGATATTTTGCCGCGCCAGGTCTATCACAAAGTCCATCCGCCCCTCGCGCGTGGCGAAGATCCCGGTGGCGAGGGCAAGGGGTTCGCGCATCCACCCGGGCAGTTCGATGAGTATTGATTTCGGTTCCATGGTTCAGTTCTGCCTCCTCAGCGCTTTCTTCGAATCGCCCCATACGTCAACGGCGATCTCCCTGCCTATCGACCGGATCCGCTTTTCTAAGCAGGCGCTGCACTGCTGTACGTCCTCGTCAAGGCAGGGCTTCCCGTCGTACAGGAGATAATCCTGGCGCACGTTCAGCGGCGTGGTCAGCGGCATAATGACGTTCGCGCCGTAGCGCAAGCCCTCTTCGCGCCCGTCGTCCCTCATCGCCTGTAAAGCGGTGGTGGACGCTATGTTGACATCGCCGAGGACTATGCGGCAGACGGAGATCATCAATAGCGCCGTCTGGAAAATTTCGTTTCTCGTGAACTTGTGGTAGTCGGCGTAGATGCTCATCGGCGTCGCGCTGTGGACGATGTAGGGGCCCATGCCGATCATGTCGATGTCCATCTCTTTGAAGAAGAGGATGTCGTCGGCGAGTACCTCGACAGTTTGGCCGGGGATGCCGATCATCACGCCCGTCCCCACCTGAAAGCCGGTTTCCCGGAGCGTTTTCAGGCAGTCGATGCGCCGCTGGAGCTCCTGTTCCGGCGGGTGGATTGACGCGAAGAGAATTGGGTTGGACGACTCTATCCTCAATAAGTACCGGTGCGCGCCGGCCTCGTAGAGGCGTTTGTATGCGGCGGGGGACTGCTCGCCCACGCTTAGCGTTACCCCCGCGCCGCCAGGCATCTTTTCAGACGCGGTGGATGATTTTATCTCGGAGATGACGTCAACGAGAAAATCGATGAACGCGTCGTCCTGCCGCTCGCCTGATTGCAGGACTACGGAGCCGTAGCCCTTATCCGCGCACCACTTTGCGGATGCGACTATCTCCTCTTTGGAGAGCGTGTAGCGGTTGATGCCGGCGTTGCTCTTCCTGATCCCGCAGTAGAGGCAGTCGCGGATGCAGAGGTTCGAGAACTCGATCAGCCCGCGGTAAAAGACGGCGGGGCCGCACTTGTCAAGCAGCAGTTTTTCCGCCGTTGACCTGATTAGCTCAATGTCGGCGCTCTCATCTGCGCCAAGAAGCGTTATGATGTCGTCCCGGCCAAGATTGCCTTTTTGTAAAATTTCTGCGATTGTCGTTTCCATGCTAAAAATATAGGTCCCTTTCGCCTGTAACGGTACGGTTGTAGTAGTCCATAAAGGTATCGAATACCTTGGGGACCTTTTCCTTTAATTCTTCTATCTCCTTATTGATGACGATTTCCCCGGCCGTCTTCGTTTCAGGGCTCGCGAAATCGTTGAGCCACTCGCGGAAAGTAATGACTGCGTTCAGCTTGCAGAACTTCCCCTCCGCCCCCGACCGCAGCGAGTCCATGATGCACTCGCCGGTCCTGCCGCAGCGGTACCCGGCGGTGCAGAACGATGTGATGTACCCCATCTTTGCGTATTCCCTTACTACATCGTCGAGGCTTCTTGTATCGCCGAGGATAAATTGCTGGCGGGTGGATTCCTGCATCTCCTCACCCTTAGCTTTATTGTACGCGCCTAAGCCGATGTTGCTCGATGCGTCTGTCTGGGTAATGCCGAGGGGTATTAATGATTTCCGCAGGGCCGCGTTTTCCCGCGCAGTCAAGATCATCCCGGCGTGTGGGATTGACAGGCGGATAACCGTCAGCGCTTTCCTGAAATCAGCGTCATCAACGGTATATTTGCTTTGATTGACAAACGGCGTATTCTCCGCCGGTTCAAGCCGCGGGAACGATACGGTGTGCGGGCCTATGCCGAATCTGTTTTCCAATTCTAACGAGTGGTAGACAAGCCCCATCACCTCAAACCGCCAGTCGTACAGCCCGAACAGCGCGCCGATCCCCACGTCGTCGATCCCCGCCTCTAACGCGCGGTGCATGCAGTACAGGCGCCAGCGGTAGTTGCCCTTGAGCGTTGACGGCGGGTGGACCGCGCCGTAGGTCTCCTTGTGGTACGTCTCCTGAAAGACCTGATACGTCCCCAACCCCGCCTTGCCGAGCCTGCCCAGTTCCTCGATGGTCATAGGCGCGGCGTTCACGTTCACGCGGCGTATCGCTGTGTCGCGGCCTGGGCGGTGGGGGATGGGCACCCTTGTTTTGTAGATGGTTTCCACCGTCTCTACCATATAGTCAATACCGGATTTGGGATGCTCGCCATAGACTACGACTAACCGCTTGTGGCCGATTTTGCCCGCGAGGATTTCGATCTCGCTTCTCACCTCGTCAAGCGTCAGCACGCCGCGCGATACCGAGTGATTATCGGCGCGCAGCCCGCAGTACCGGCAGTTGTTGACGCAGGCCGTGCTCAGGTAGAGCGGCGCGAAAGTTACTATGCGGTTGTCGTAGACTGTCTTCTTGACCTTGCCGGCGGCCTCCTCCATCTCGATCCACAGTTCCGGGTCGCGCACGTTAAGCAGCACGGCGGTCTCTTGCGGCTCCAGGCCTTTGATGGAGAGGGATTTGGCGATGATCTCCCGCACCCGCGCCTTGTCGCCGGCGGCGTTGATTATGCTCTTGTCCCTCAGTTGGTCTTCGATAGCGCCGTCTGGGATAAAGTCGCTGCCGCCTGCGTTTAGGTATTTGTCTATCTGCCCGGGGATGATCCGCTCCCCGGCCCATGAACTGCTTTCGGTTGACATCCGTACCTCTTTCATATTAATGCTGTTAAGACGTAATATTGAGCGGCTCGATAACCCTGTCGAGCACCCCCTGAAAATACGAGAGCGCCATGCCGTAATTCGTAACTGGCACGCCTTTATTTACAGCGGCCCTTATGCGCGACATCATCTCCCGCCTTGTCAGCATGCACGAGCCGCAGTGGATTACCAAAGCGTACTCCTGCATGTTCGCCGGATAGTCCCGCCCGCCGAATATGTCGATCGTCAGGCGGTCGCCAAGCCCCGTGTACTCCAGTAAGAGGCGCGGGATTTTCACGCGGCCTATGTCGTCGTCCCCGGCGTGGTGGGTGCAGGCCTCGGCGATAAGCACCTTGTCACCCGCCTTAAGCCGCCCGATCGCCGCGGCTCCCCGCGCCAGCTCGTCCATGTCGCCCTTGAAACGGGCGAACAGGATCGAAAACGTCGTCAGCCTCACGTCAAGCGGCGTCTCTGCGGCAACCTGCTTTATGGCCTGCGAGTCGCATACCACAAGGTCAGGCCGCTTGCTCAGCACCTCGAGCGATGTCGCGTACTCGCTGTTCCGCACGACCATCACCGCACCGCCGCTGTCCAAGGCGTCGCGCATCGTCTGCACCTGCGGCAGGATCAGCCGCCCCTTAGGCGCGCCGGAGTCTATGGGGACCACAAGCAGCAGAAGCCCGCCGGGCGGCAGGAGGTCGCGCACAAGGTGCCGCTGCATCGCCGCCTCCTCCCCAGTGCAGCGGGTAAGGATGTCCTTGAACGTGTTGATGATAGTCTCCCGGATCGACCAGTCGCCCCCAGCGCAGGAGCACTCCAGCACGTGCGGCGTGATGTTGGCCAGCCTCCCGCGAAAACCAAGCGTAAGCGCTTTCAAGTCCGTCTTGTTGACCACGATGATGAGCGGAACCTGCCGCGCCAGCGCCTCGTCGCACAGCATCGCCTCGTACTCGCCCCACCGGTCCTCTTCCGTCAGCACCACGAAAACGTCGGCCCGCCCAAAAACCGCAGTTGTCCGCCGTGCACGGTCGCCGGCCAAAGCAGACTCGTCATCGACACCGGCCGTGTCAAGAAACACAACAGGCCCCAGAGGACGGAACTCCATCGCTTTCTCAACCACATCGGTAGTCGTGCCCGGCATGGAGGAGACGATAGAGACATCCTGCGACGTTACCAAGTTGAGAAAACTCGACTTCCCGACGTTGGTCCGCCCGAAAATCCCGATCTGCAGCCGCAAGGATTTGGGTGTATTCTCCACAAAATGCCCCCTCTCAGCACAATTATATATTCTACGATTATAGTATAAAGATAATAAAATTTCGGCCTCGGGGTGGATAATTTTGTACATTTATAGTTAGAAAGCATCCGGGTTCCGGCCCCGGGCGAGATTTTTTTGATTTTTTTAATAAAAAATTTGACTTTGGCGCGCAAATAAATTATTTTTAGTGTGTTGATGTGAAAAATCCGTCCAAAATGGCTGTACTGGTCAGTAGCTCAGTCGGCAGAGCAGGTGGCTGTTAACCACCGGGTCGGGGGTTCAAGTCCCTCCTGACCAGCCATAATCAAACCTCCG
>WQRV01000179.1 GCA_009786575.1 Chitinispirillia bacterium
GGGGGGGTTACGCTTGTCAGGTAGCCGCTAAGGCAGCTCTCCGCCGGGCGTGCCATATGCGTGGCGGTCAACGCGAGCAAAACTAATGCACCCAACATCGCAAGTACCATCGTTACCCCTCACCTCTTGTCTGCAGACCGGCAGGGTCAAAAGTCCACCCCGCCAAATTACCAATAGTTCAATATACATTACCGGCATGACACGTGTCAAATTTTTTTTAAAAAAAGTACTATCCCGCAGTCCTCGCCATCCTCCGGCCCTTCCACTCAAATTTCCCGAAAACGCCAGATACCACCGCTGCCAGCACTAATGGCAGCTGCAACAGGGACGCGACGTGGACGTACTTGAGCAGGTTTTTCCTGCCAAAAATGCGTGCTCCCGGCGCCATCAGCGTCAGCTCGCCGGCAAGTTTTACCAATAACAGCGATAGAAAGACCGGCAGGTACATGAAATCGAAGATTGACATAACGGCAGTCAGCGCTATAGACACATAAAACGCAAACACGGCCGACAGGAGCGCGACCTGCCGCGCGTTGTAGTGCACCGTTACCGACCCCCACCGCCGGCGCTGCTCAAACAGCTCGCGCACCGTCGGCGCCGGCATAGTCTCCACAATACACCCGGGATCGGCCATATAGCGGACTTTCTTGCCGGTAGCCCAAACGCGCTGCAGCAGATGGTCATCATCCCCAAGCGTAACCCTGTTATCATCGCCGTACCCGCCAACCGCGTCAAACACCGGCTTGCGGAACGCCATATTGTTGGCGTTCGAATTTATGGGCAGGTTAGCCCCTATCGCCGCTGCGGAGATTACGCCGTGCGATAGAAAATCTACCGCCTGCAGGCCGTAAAAGAGCTTGTTCATGCCGTAAATGTACTTGTGGGCGCTGATACCCTGAACAAGGGCGGTGTCGCCGTCAAGGTACCTGTTGATTGTCGCCAGCCAGCACGGGGGGACGCGGCAGTCGGCGTCGGTAAAGGCGATTACCTCGTTCGATGCCGCGGCGATGCCGCGCATCACGGCGTGCTTCTTGGGCGATACTCCCGGCGGAGTTTCGGCAATGGTGATTACCTGAAGATTCCTGTGCTGCTTCGATAAACGGTAAAGGATGCCGGGCGTCGAATCGCCGGAACGGTCATCGACCACTATCACCTCGTAGCGCCCGGGGGGTATGTCCTGCATGAAAATGCTGCGCAGGCAGTCGGAGATGTTGCGCTCCTCGTTGCGCGCGGCTATTACTACCGAGAACGTGAGCCGCTGGACGTTTCCGTCCCCGGGCGGAAGCGGTTGATCCAGACGGTAAAGGCCGCGGCGCAAAAACAGGATTATGGCGACAAAGGCAAGCGTTATGAAAAAGATAATTACCATCATAATCAATACCGGTAGGGGCGGCCGTCTCCGGCCGCCCGTTTGTTTCAATACATGAAAATTATCCGATTATCAGCGTCTTACCCGTCATTTCGGCCGGCGCCGTCTCTCCCATCAACTGCAGGAATGTTGGCGCTATGTCGGCGAGAGTACCGTCGTCGCGCAGTTTTATATTCCCCGCGCCTATGATTGTTAGGGGTACGGGGTTTGTGGTGTGGGAGGTCATCGGCGACCCGTCCGGCAGCTTCGTCTGTTCCGCGTTGCCGTGGTCGGCGGTAATTATGCAAGCGCCGCCCTGAGCGAGAACAGTCTCTACTACATCATGAACACATGTATCAACGGCCTCAACCGCCTTAATGATTGCGTCATACACACCCGTATGGCCCACCATGTCGCAATTGGCGAAGTTGCTGATTACCGCGTCGTACTTGCCGCTCTTTATCGCCTCTATCAGCTTGTCCTTCACCTCAAACACGCTCATCTCCGGCTTTAGGTCGTAAGTCGCCACTTTGGGGCTGTCAATCAGTATCCTGTCCTCGCCCGGGAACGGATCGTTACGCTGGCCGTTAAAGAAGAAGGTCACGTGCGCGAACTTCTCCGTCTCGGCGCAGCGGAGCTGCTTGAGCCCGCGGTTCGACATGAACTCCCCGAGGATGTTGCTGTTCTGCATTTCGGGGTAGGCCTCAATGAAATTCCCGTTATCATAATAGTGGGTCATTGCCACGAAACACTTTACGAGGACGTTGTTACCACGGTCAAAACCATCAAATGACGGCTCGGCCATCGCCTTGGTCAGCTGGCGGGTGCGGTCGAAGCGGAAGTTGAAGAAGATCACCGAATCGTTGGCGGAGATACCTTTATAATTGACCCCTTTTATGATCCGGGGCTTGATGAACTCGTCGTTCTCGTTTACCGCGTAAGACTCGTTGATGGCGTCTTCCCAGCTATTGACAAGCGTCCCCTTGCCCTCCATGACTGCCCGGTACGCCAGTTCCGTCCTTTCCATACGGTTGTCCCTGTCCATAGCGTAGTACCGCCCGATTACCGTGGCCACCTTGCCAACGCCGGTTTCGTTGATCCCCTTCTGAAGCAGCTCCATGTGCTCCAGCGCCGACTTGGGCGGCGTATCCCGGCCATCCGTAACCGCGTGGATCAGGACCCTGTCTAACCCCTTGCTTTTACACAAGTTAAGCAGGGCGACGCAGTGCCGGGTTACGGCGTGGACGCCCTCCTCCTGCACCAGCCCGATTAGGTGCAGGTTCCCGCCGCTGCCCTTGGCGAACTCGATAGCCTTGATGAACGCCTCGTTTGTGAAGAAATCCCCGTCCTCAACACTCTTGTCTATCCGCGTAAGGCTCTGGTAGACTGTACGCCCGGCCCCGATGTTGAGGTGCCCCACCTCGCTGTTGCCCTGGTAGCCCTTAGGCAGGCCAACAGCGAGGCCAGAGGTTTTGATGAAGGTGCCCGGGCACTCCTTTTCGTACGCGTCGGTGTGCGGCGTTTTTGCCATATATAAGGCATTGGACTCTTCCGGGTTGCCCTTGCCCCACCCGTCTCTGATTATCATGCAAACCGGCCTCTTCTTCATAATTACCGTCTCCAGTTTAGTGGTGTATTTTGTTTTAACCTCATAATATAGTTTATTGCCGGGACAGATTGCCCTTTTTTTTCACATCGGCGCCGGTTTTTTAACCTTCCCCGGTATATCTATCTTGATATATCCCTTATTTCGTACTTCACTACCCCGCCTGGCGTTTTTGCCTCCACCTGGTCGCCGATTACGTGTCCGAGGAGCGCGGTGGCCACCGGGGAGTTTACCGAGATCCTGCCTTCCGCCGGGTCGGCTTCTTCGGAGCCTGTTATTTCGTATACGATCTCCTCTTCGTACTTGAAATCCCACAGGGTGACCTTGGTTCCGAAGATCACCTTGTCGGTGCTCACGTTGTCGGTGTTTACGATTTCGGCCGACGAGATTTTCTCCTGGAGTTCGCGGATGCGCGTCTCGTTCATTGCCTGAGCGTGTTTGGCCGCGTCGTACTCGGCGTTCTCCTTGAGGTCGCCGTGGGCTCTGGCCGTAGCGAGCTGCTCGGCGATTTCGCGGCGTTTTACGGACGTTAAGTGATTGAGGTCGGCCGTTAATTTTTCGTAGCCGGAGCGTGTAATGTACGTCTTTTCCATAGTTTAGCTTTCGCCTCCTTTTTGTTCCTGCTCTTGCGATTTTTCTGCCGCTTCCTGCAGCAGTTTCTGTATCTGTTCCGGAGAAAGTTCGGATGTTACTTCCGGCGGTTGGGCCGTTTTTCCGGTTTGCCCGCTCTCAAGCGCCCGTATCGCCTGGTCGAGCATCTGCTGGTAGTACTGCGATATGTTTTGTGGGTCTTCTATGAAGGCCTGTTCCATCGCTTCTTTGGCCTCGTTGGCCATGTCGTTGTCCATGTAGAATTCGTGGCGTATTGCGCGCGTGCGCCAGTCCCACGGCATGAGTTCTACGCACTTGTCAAGGAATTTGAGGGCAGGCGCCATGTACGATGCGTAGTCCGGGCTGCCGGTCCTGCGCAGGTTCTCCATGGAGCGGCGCAGGTCGAACGCTATTTGAAGGTAGTTTGTGAGCAGGCGGCGCGACGTGTTGTTTGCTTTGGCCTTGCCTATGCCGCGCAGCGAGAAGACGCTGTCTACCATGTGGAGCGAGCGGGCGAGCTCGTAGTGGTTGTCGGGCGTTACCTTTTGCGGCATGAGCCTGTATACGAGCCCTTCGGCGCGCAGGAACGGGGTCAGGCCCATCAGGTTGTCGTCGGAGACGGTCATGGCGAAGTAGATGGGCTTCTGCCAGGTGCTGGTTACGCTTATGGTTGTATCTGCGGCGCCGTCTGCGTTTAAGCGGATGTGTCTCGTTGAGTCGGGGATGCCGTTTGCGTCTACTATGTTCAGCACCATCCTGTCTTGCACGCGCAGCACCCGCTGGGTTTGTGCGCCGGGCATGAAGAACGTGAGGTTGGCGTTTTTGAGCGTGTGCAGGCGCGGTTCGGAGAACGGGTTGAGGCGCGGTTCCAAAGCCGCGATCTCATCGTCGGTGAAGGATATGGGCACACGCGGCTCAAGCTTTTTGAGCTGCTTGATGTACCAGTCGGTGTTGACGAGGCTTAAGTTGACGATGCGCACGTCTTTGCGCACGCCGTAGGCTTCCTGCAGCGCCCAGAGCGGGAACGTGTCGTTGTCGCCGTTTGTGAAGATGATGCCGTTTTCCTCGCAGCTGTTGAGGAGGTTGTAGGCGTAGTCGTACGCCACCCAGTCTCCGGCGCGGGTGCTGAGGTTGTAGTTGGCCGCGGCAGGGATTACTGTTGTTGCCACTAGTATTGCCGCGGCTGCCGGAGCGGCAGCCCTTACCCCGGCGTCTTTGGCTGAGTAGAGCGCGTGGAGCAGGCAGCAGGCGGCCATCCCTATCCACATGCCGAAGTACATGAAGCCGGCGGTGAAGAAGTAGTCGCGCACCCTCACCTCGCGGTGGACGGTGGGCATGGGCCCGGGCTGCCCCGCGCGCATCCACTGCTCGTAGTCGTAGCGCTC
>WQRV01000180.1 GCA_009786575.1 Chitinispirillia bacterium
CCCCAATTTGCCCTTTAAAGGCCCATTTAAGGCCCTTAGAAGCACTATATACAAAAAATACCCTTTTGGGCACCCCCAAAAAACAAACGCGCTTAAAGGGCCTGTTTGGGCCCTTTACGGCCATACCCCCAAAGACAGGAGTTTGTAAATGCTGAAGAAACCGTTGCTGCTTTTTACGATGATCGCGCTGCTTGCCGCGCCGGCCGCCGCTCAGGATCTGCCGCGGATTGCCGTATACGTTACCGGAAACGTGGCCGAAGACGAGAAGACCGCGCTGGGCACCCGAATGCTCGCATCCCTCATAAACAGCGGGCGGTACAGGGGCATCGAGCGGTCGGGCGCGTTCCTCGCCGAGATCGACAAAGAGCAGGCCACGCAGCGCAGCGGGGCGATAGACGACGGCCAGATCAGCGAGCTAGGCAAGCGGTTCGGCGTCAAGTTCGTCTGCATCGCCGCCATCACCCCGGCTTTTGGCTCTTACCAGGTCTCCGCCCGCATTGTAGACGTGGAGAGCGCGGAGGTCGTGCACATAGGCGAGTCCCACAGCCCGCTGCGGACGATGGACCACCTCACGAAAGTCTCAAACGACGTGGTGAAAGCCATGTTCGCGGGCCAGCCAGCCCAGCCCCGCACCGCCGAAGACGTTATGCAGGACGGCAGGGAGCGGGTATCCGCCGGCCCCGCGTTTTCGCTCCCCAAGTCCCGCACATTTTGGATAGGGGCGGGCCTTGAGGCCGCGGGCGCGGGGCTGCTCATCTACGGCCTTGCCGAAAACGGGAACGTAACAAAGTACGACGGCAAGGGCGAATTCAGCAAGGCGAAAAAGTCGGTTACAAGCAGGAACATCGCATATACCATAGGCGCGGCCGCCCTGCTGGGCGGGGNGTCCGTTCACATCTTCTTCTAAAAGGATAGAGCTATGACCAATCTCAAAAAGAGTTCACCGCTCAAATGGCTTTGCCTCGCCGCGCTGCTTTTGTGCGGCTGCGCGCAAGTGTCTGACCACTGCGGCGACCACAACCCCTACGACCCCGCAAGGCAGTTCTGCGGCGCCGACGGTTCCGCCTACAACAAATGCGGCGGCAAAACCTACGACACGTACACGCAAGGCTGCGACGCCAGCGGCGCGGTGAGGGACAAATGCGCCAACGGCAGCGTCCCCGCGCCGAATGCCGCCTGCGGGAACAGCGGCGGCGGCGCAGATACCGCCCACACCCACGAGTGGGGCGGGTGGATAATAACGCTCAACGCCACCTGCAGCGCGCCGGGCATGGAAATAAATACCTGCCTGACCAACAGCAGCCACGTCGAAGAGCGGGCGATAGACCAGCTCTCCGGCGCGGCGTGCGAATCCAGCCATACCCACTCATACGGCCAGTGGAGCACAACCGCGCCGGCGACTTGCACCGTGCCGGGGCAGGAAACAAGGTCGTGCGGGTGCGGAACAAGCCTGACACAGGCTATACCCGCAAACCCGTCGGCACACACATGGGGCAGCTGGGTAACCACAACCCCCGCAACCTGCTCCGCGCCGGGACAGCAAACAAGAACCTGCACGCTAAACTCAACTCACACCGAGACGAGGCCGGCAGCGCAGCTGACAGGCACAGAATCCCACACATACGGCGGATGGGTAGTAACTACCAACGCAACCTGCGCCGCGCCCGGCGTAGAAACAAGAACCTGCTCCCAAAACCCCGCCCATACGGATGTAAGGGAGACCGCCAAACTAACGGGCACGGCGTGCGAAGCCGGGCACACCCACAGCTTCGGGCAGTGGCAGACAACCGTGCCGGCTACCTGCTCCGCGCAGGGGCAGGAGAGAAAGTCGTGTACCTGCGGGGCAGACAGCGTGCGGGCGACAGCGCAGCTGACAGGCACGGCCGCGCACACGTGGAGCGACTGGGTAACAACCGCGCAGGCAACTTGCAGCGCGCCGGGAGAAAATAAAAGAGTCTGCACGCTGAACTCCGCACACGCCGAGACTAATCCGATACCGCAAACAAGCACCCACTCGTGGGGCGGATGGACAGTAACTAACCCCGCTACCTGCTCCGCGCCGGGCGTGGAAACGAGAGTCTGCGCGGTAAACTCCGAACATACAGATATTAGGGCTATCGCGCAGTTAACCACGCACACGTGGGGCGATTATGCGGTTACTACCCCCGCAACATGTACCGCGCCGGGAACGGAAACAAGGTATTGCACGGTGAACTCCGCACATACCGATACAAGGGCGATAGCGCAGATAGCACACAATTGGGGCGGGTGGACTGTAACGACTGCCGCAACTTGCGAGGCGCAGGGCGTGGAAACGAGAACTTGTACAGCGTCTAATCCGTCTCATAGCGAAACAAGGGCGGTTGCGAGGTTGAGTGGGGCGCAGTGCGTCGAAAATGGGACTTTTGTTGATTCGCGTGATAGTAAAACTTACAAATGGGTGAAAATAGGTACGCAAGTATGGATGGCGGAAAATCTGAACTATAATACAGCCAACGGTACGGGGTCGTGGTGCTATGGCGGAGCGGATTCCAATTGTGTTAAGTACGGGCGGCTTTACAGTTGGGCGACGGCGATGAATCTTGCGTCAACATGTAATTCGAGTACGTGCGCAAGTCAGGTGCAGAGTCCGCATCAAGGTGTTTGTCCCGCTGGGTGGCATGTTCCAAGCAGTGCGGAGTGGACAACATTGGTTAATTTTGTGGGCAGTTCAACGGCTGGTACAAAGCTGAAATCAAGTTCACCGGCGTGGAATGGTAGGGATGAGTACGGCTTTTCGGCCTTGCCGGGCGGCGGCCGCTTCTCCGGCTTCAACGATGTCGGCACGCGCGGCAGCTGGTGGAGCGCCACGGAGGACGATGCGACGGGCGCCTACCGCCGGGACATGAACACCGGCAGCGACTACGTGGGCGGGGGCTACAGCAGCAAGCCGATCGGCTACTCTGTGCGTTGCCTTAGGGACTAGGCGCCGTGCGATAGCGTAGCAATCGCATGGCGCCGGCCCGAGCCGCGTTTTTTTGCGGCACGGGGCGTTGTTTTTATGTTTTGTTTTTAACTAATGCCACCGTGAGGCGGCCGAAAAATTTAGCATGGGCGTAATTAATTGAGTACGCTTGAATAACTTTTAAGGAGGTATGCCATGATATAAAAATAGAATATTTTAATAGTTTCACAAAAAATCAATCACACAAATTATTTAACAAGGAGGATTTATGTTTGAAAAGAAAATTAGACAGCATTATGTTTGGAAATACTATTTGAAACCGTGGTGTACTGATGGACAAATAGTTTGTCAGATACGTAGTACTGGGAATATTTTCAAAGCATCTACAAACGATGTGGCCGTAAAGAAAAAATTTTATAAAATAAACGAATTATCTATGGAAGACATTGAATTCCTAAAAGCTTTTTCTGACAGGTTGTCAACTTGCCCAAAACGGGTTGCAAATGATTGGATTAACCTCTATAAATCTATCTTTGACATAAGGAATGGATTTGTGAATCCTGAAATACGTAAAAATTTTGATGATATTTTTGATGTTTTCATAAATAATATTGAGGAAGATACTATGTGTATATATGAAAATTTGGGCGAAAAATATCTTAATCAATTACGTTTAGGTGATATATCATTTTATTCTGACGAGGACTCATTCCTTGATTTTAATTTTTATATTGTCATGCAATATCTTAGAACGGAAAAAATGGCGAAAAGTATCCCCGATGTAAACGCAAAAAAATCGTGGCATGTTATGCGGGAAATTTTGACGTCAACTATTGTTTGGAATGTATTTAAAATAGGTGAATGGGAGATGGTTAAGTTAGATAATACTACAGAAATACCATTTATAACTGGAGATCAGCCAGTTATAAATATATTAAATGAAAAAGATAAACCACAACAAAAAATGATGTTGTATTATCCTATTACCCCTCAAATAGCAATTTTAATAAAAGAGAAAGATGAAAAATATCGTAATATAAATGATTTGGATGATGTACGTTTTTATAACAATAAAATAGTGCAATTTTCTGAGAATCAAATATATTCTAATACAGAAAACATAAAGGAGTGTATATCGCAAAATTGAGATATTATTAGATTTTTTCAGGGCAGAATCCTGCAATACCAACCCAAGGATTGCAGGAGCGTCCCTCTAATCAGCCCTTCGTCCCGCTCCCCCCGCCGCCCGTGTCCCGGCGGTACCGGTGGTCTTTGGGTTCAGTGGAATATATTTTGCATCCATAGTTTTGTCTGCTCGGAAGCGCCGATTTCGCCGTTCTGGTCCACATTTTTGTGGTTATTGGCGGTAATTGCGGTCTGGCGGGGGTGCTTGCGGTCTATTTTTTCAGAAAAGTATTGACATTCGGCCGATAATTACTTATATTATTAAAATAATGGGTGTTTGCAGCCCCCTGTTTTGGGGGAGAAACATTAAAGAAAGGGTTCCGGCATGCAGATAGCGATAGACATCCCCCCGGAGAAGGCGGATTTTATGGTTGAGGTATTAAATAATTTTTCCTTTGTCAGGGATGTATTCCCTGTTGCGAGCGGAGATGCGGTTTCATCGCCAAAAAGAGAGATTGGTTTGTTAGACGGTGTGGGTGATATTATTTTTAAGGATGATTGGGAGATGAGCGATGAAGAGTTGTTGGGGGCGGGATGAATTTATTGCTTGATACGCATACGATGCTTTGGAGTGTTGCAAAAAGCGGTAAATTGTCGGATCGGGCCCGGGGTGCGATTACAGATGGCGGCAACAGGGTGTTTGTCAGCAGTGTTTCATTTTGGGAGATTGCGATAAAGCACAATCTTAAGAAGTTGGAACTGCCGAACATTGATATATTGAAGATTCCGTCTATGTGCAAAACGATGGGTTTTGAATTTTTTGATTTATCGCCTGTTGATGCGCTTGAGAGTTTT
>WQRV01000181.1 GCA_009786575.1 Chitinispirillia bacterium
TTTGGAACACCCTGTACGCGACACGGCCCACGCCCGGGCGTGGTGTTTTGACTTGTCCGCGTACCGTAGAAGCGAACTCCTTTCATGCCGGGCGGCGAGTAGTTCCATTGGTGCGAATGCTTCTGCGGCCGAGATGTGAATACATGGATTGCATGCTCCCGCCGGCACAGCAAGCCGCCTCTTTTCCCCAGTATCATGGGATGGCGCCGGCACAATGAGGCGACAAAACATAATCCCATAGTCTTTTGACCTTTATTTTGACCTTGACTTTTATTTTGACTTTAGCTACGCTAAACCCCAATTTACCAATAAATTTTTACACAAATCTTGCCATTCCGGCCACTATAATGTAGATTTATGATACGGCTGTTTAACCATGATTTAGCCCAAAGGAACTTGCAGGATGAACGTATCAGCCGGCGGTAAAAGCAGGCGTGCTGCAAACTGCGTTTTTGGCGCGGCGGCTGCGGTGGTGCTGTTATCGGTTTCGGCGGTTAATGCGCAGGGTGGGAGTTTTACTGATGCGCGGGATGGGAAGACGTACCGTACGGTGAAGATTGGGAATCAAACGTGGATGGCGGAGAATCTCAATTATAAGACCGGTAATTCCGTCTGTTATGCTAACAAAGAAAGTAATTGTCGAAAATACGGACGGCTTTACGACTGGGATGACGCGATGAAGGCTTGTCCTGCGGGGTGGCATTTGCCGGGTGATGAGGAGTGGACGGCGTTGACGGATTTTGTGGGCGGAGAAGAGACGGCTGGAACTAAATTGAAGTCGAAGACAGGGTGGTCTAAGGGTCAGTACTATAAAGCCGCTACGGACGATTACGGGTTCTCGGCCCTGCCGGGCGGCTACTACTCAGATGGCAGCTTCAACTACGCCGGCTACCACGGCGTATGGTGGAGCGCCACGGAGGGCAGTGCGGACAACGCCTGGTACCGGGACATGCGCTACTACTACGTAGGCGTGACCAGGGATCACGACTTCAAGACGGGCTTGTTTAGTTTGCGTTGTGCGCAGGACTCCGCGGCACCGCAGTAGCGCAGGCCGCGCCCGCAAAAAAAACAGGGCCGCCCTCCCTGGCCGGCCCTGCATTACTGCTGTATCTCGGGGCTATGTTCAGATTATTGTATAGTGTCGTACCGCACCCCGGCTTGTAGGGTCCTCCCCTTGATTGCGGCGAGATCGCTCACCGTGCAGATCCAGAACCCCTTCTGCCGCAGGCCGTCGATCATTGCCGGGATCGCGGCTACGGTGTTTGGGGCGGTGTTGGGCTCGTGGCAGTTTATGATCCCGCCGTCGGCCGCGTTGTTGAGCACGTTATTGGCGATTGCGGACGACGTAATCCCGCTCTGGTAATCCTGGCTCCAAATGCTGACGCCTATGATGGCGAGGCCCTGCTGCGTGCAGACGGCCGTCAGGTTGCTGCCGTACTCGACGCTGGGCGCGCGGAAGAGTTTGACGTCTTTGCCTGTGATGCCTTTGATGGCAGTCGTCGCGGCTGTCAAGCTTGCGCTGATTGTGTTCGCGGCGGTGCTGCCGCCGAGGCCGCTGTAGCCGTCGGAGTGGTTGGCGAGCTCGTGGCCGGCGTCGTGGATCGCCTTAGCCTGCGATTGATTGCCGCGGATGTTCTGCCCTATCAGGAAGAACGTCGCCTTGACCTTCTTGCTTTCGAGCGCGGAGAGCAGGCTGCCGGTTTGGGAACCGGGGCCGTCGTCGAAAGTCAGCGCCGCGTATTTTGTGGGCTTGGAGGCGTAGCCGTAGAGCTGCCAGTTCCTGTCGATGTAATTGAGGAGGCTGTCCCTCGGTGTCATCGGGGGAGGTATGACGGATGTGTCCGGAGGTGTTGTCGTCGTGTCCGGTGGGTTGATGACGGATGTGTCGGGAGGATTGATAACGGACGTATCGGGTGGATTGATAACAGCCGTGTCCGGCGGATTGATGACGGAGGTATCTGGCGGGTTGATAACAGTTGTGTCCGGTGGATTGATGACAGCCGTATCTGGCGGATTAATAATTGATGTGTCCGGCGGATTGATAACGGACGTATCCGGCGGATTAATTATGGATGTATCGGGCGGATTGATAACAGCCGTATCCGGCGGCGTACCGGTCGTATCCCCGGGAATAACCACACCCGTAGAGTCCCCGCCCACAACCGTCCCCGCATTACCGGGATTATCGCTGCACCCGACCATCCCGAAGAAGACGAGCGCGGCCAGCGCCAGCAATAATAATCCATAAAAAGTAACTTTACCCATCAATACCCCCCGTTTGGTAGAGAAAAGTGTCAATATATACCGAATACGCATGAGATTAGGCCGATATTGTCAAAAATATCGCCGCCGGCAGTGTCCGGGGATAGACGTGGGACATCGTTCAGATTTTTCAAGGTCGGTATAAATCCGAAAAATGCTTAAAATTAGAAAAAATTACATTTTCTATTGATATTTTATCGGGAATGTACTATATTATGTATATAAATCAGTATGTAAAAGCGTACATAAATATGTACATATACAGAAAGGGAGGCATTTTTTTATGTTAGCGCTTAGAACGGTAGACCTGCGCAATGACTTCAAGCGTGTCAGCGATATCATAAACGCAGGGGAGAGGATTCTCATCGCACGGCCCAAAAACCAGAATTTGGTGGTTTTGAGCGAAAGAGACTACAACGAGCTCGAGAAAGCCAAGAGGAACGCCGAGTATCTAGAAAAAATTGACCGCTCGGCGCGCCAAATTGAAGAGGGCAGGGTGGTAGTCAAAACTATGGAACAGCTTGAGGCCATGGCGAAATAGTGAACAGCCTTATCACCATAGTCCGCTCTCTCGCGCAACAATCCGAAAACAGCGGCACCAATGCCGCCTGTCAATTGCCAGCCAACACGCGGCGGAACGCATCTTGCGGGGATGGGATACTGGGCGATGAGCAGCGGTACGTTTACGAGCGCATGGAGGGCACCGCCGGCACGATGTTCGTTACCGGCAAGGCGGGTACGGGTAAATCATTCCTGCTTAAATATTTCAAGGAGAACTCGCGAAAGAAGATCGCCGTGGTCGCGCCCACCGGGGCCGCCGCGATTAATGTGGGCGGGCAGACCATACACTCGTTCTTCCACCTTGCGCCCGACGTGCAAATCCCCGAAAATATCGAGCCGATAACGTCTACGCGCCTGCTGCGCCTGCTCAGATGCGTGGAGACCATCGTCATAGACGAGGTCTCTATGGTCCGCGTAGACCTCATGGACATGATCGACACAAAACTCCGCCTCGCCAACGAAAACGCCCTGCCATTCGGCGGCAAGCAGGTGATAATGTTCGGCGACCCGTACCAGCTGCCGCCGGTGGTAGACGACGACGGGATCCGCGACTACCTCATGAACACGTACCGGAGCGAATTCTTCTTCGCGGCACCCGTATTCAAAGAACGTCCGCTTGCGACCTACGAACTCTCCAAAGTGTACAGGCAGGGCGCCGACAGGGAGTTCATCGACCTCCTGAACAAGGTGCGCGACGGCAGCGTTGACACGGGGGACATCGCCGGCTTCAATAAAAAGTGCGTGCGTCGGCCCGACGAGGGGCAGCTCTGCCTGACGCTCGTGCCCACCAACGCGGCGGCCAACTGGATAAACAGCGAAAAACTGCGCAAGATAGACGCGCCGCAATTCATGTATCAGGCGGAAATAACCGGAAAGATAACGCAGTCGGAATACCCGACAGAGGTCGACCTCAAACTAAAGGCCGGCGCGCTGGTCGTGATGCTCGAGAACAGGGACGGCTGGGTCAACGGGAGCCTGGGCATAGTATCCTACCTCGACAACGATTTCGTGAGGGTGACGATAAACGGCACCGAGCACACGATAGACAAGAAAGTGTGGGAGAAGAAAAAATACTCGTACGACCACAAAACAAAAAGCTTGACAAACGAGATTATAGCCACATTCAAACAGTACCCCGTAAAGCTCGCGTGGGCGCTCACTATACACAAGGCGCAGGGCCAGACCTACAAAACAGTTGCGATAGACATGGGCAGCGGCGCATTCGAAAGCGGGCAGGCGTACGTGGCGCTCTCCCGCTGCGTATCAATGGACACGCTGTACCTGCTCAAACCAATACGGTACGAAGACATAAAAGTCAGCGCGGACGTAGTGGAATTCATGCGCCCCGCCGGGGGCGGCCAGCATGTAATAGACGTCGGCGGTTACGAGCAGGGGCTGCTATCCTCGCAAATTCAGCCGGATGACTCCGAAATTCAAATGGTGAGCAGCATCCGGCGCGGCGAGGCGGAGGGCATCGCCAAAAAGCTCAAGGCCATAGGCGTTAACGCGGAGACAATAGCCGCGGCTACAGGGCTGGCGGTTGAGGAGGTTTTTGGGTTGTAGGGGGTTGTGTTGTACTGACCCACCCCTGATTTATTGGACACCCATAAATACCTAAAATTATTTTAATTATAGGAGGATTTATGGGGAAGAATCTGTTTAAGGTAGGCGTTGATTTCGACCGCGAGAAGCGCAACATCGGAGAGTGGAAGTACGAGGAGGCTGAGGGGTGACTTGGCGGCGGATAAAGTTGGATGGAGGAATGTGTATAATGCAATATTGTTGGATGATAACCTTACGATGTAAAAGTATTGCAGAACCGGCAGCGGATGTGCGGTGATATTAGCGTTTTGACGGACACTTTTTGAAGGGAGGGTTTTGTTATGGTCAGGATACTGATTTTGATTGCGGTTTTGGCCGGATCGGTGTTTGCGAGGCCCGGAGAGGAGAGGGATGTTGCCATTCCGGAAAGCGCCGCAGAGCTTATTCCTGCCAAATTTGTGCTTTTTGAGGTGATACGTGGAGACTTGAACAAGGACGGCGAGGAAGACCTCGTTTTGATAATCAAGGGGACGGACAGGAGGCGGTTTGTGAAGGA
>WQRV01000182.1 GCA_009786575.1 Chitinispirillia bacterium
TCGCCCGTGCCGGAATTGCGATATTGCGTTTGATTCAACGCATACTGCAATCCCGGCATCGCGGGCGGGCACACAGGCCCGCCCCTACGTGGGATTGGTGGTGTATTTTTCGGGATATTGTAATCCATGCGTTGGCGGGCGACCGGGGACGGTCGCCCCTACAGGTATTATCGTTGGGAATTGCCATTTGGCGCACATTCCGGCGCCATTGTCTGAACCTTGATTTACATGATTAAAGGATTTTCTTGATTAAAAATCAACGTCAAACCCCGGATTATTGGTGATTTTGACGTTATCTTTTGACGTTTAATCATGTTAATCCTTTAATCATGTAAATCATGGTTCAGACAACCAACGGCAACATCATCACACCGCTAAACCCCAATTTACCGCACAACCACCCTACCGCTTCTTCCAATACTTCCGTATCTTCTTCATCACCTTTATCATGTCGAACGGTTTGCCGATGTGGTCGTCCATTCCCGCTTCCATGCACTTTTCTATATCTTCCTTGAACACATTGGCGGTCATGGCGATGATTGGGATTGTGTTGCCGGTTTCGCGTATGCGCTTTGTCGCGACTAACCCGTCCATCTGCGGCATCTGCACGTCCATGAAAATTAAATCATACTTATTCGGATTTTTTGTGAGCAGCTCCAGGACCTCGAAGCCGTTCTCCGCGCAGTCGAACTCGGCGTCGGTGTCTTCCATGTTCGCGAGCAGCACCTCGCGGTTGATTATTATGTCTTCCGCGAGCAGTATGCGGCACCCCTTGAGCTCGCCCCTCTTTACGGCGGTGCGCTGCTCGGGGTCGTCGTAGCCGCTTATCCCGAGGCAGCTGTTCATGCAGTCCATAATGTCGGAGGCGAAGAGCGGCTTCATCAGGAACTTGTCTACGCCGGCCACTTCCGCTTCTTCGTGGATGAGCGTCCATTCCGTTGACGAGATCATTATAACTACGCACTTGCGGTTCTCGGTGCGCTGTTTAATCTCTTTTGTCAGCTCTATGCCGTTCATCTGCGGCATGTTCCAGTCTATGAAATAGATGTCGTAGCCGCCGGAGGACTCCTCGATCATCTTGAGCGCGTCGAGGCCGCTTGCCGCTACATCGCAGCAGACCCGGTAGTGGCTGAATATCTCTGAGAAATAAGAGAGGACCTCCGACGCGTCGTCTACCGCCAGGACCCTCATGGTCTCCCAGTTTACGGAGGGGTCGAGGTGCGAATCCAAAGAATCGTTGCCCCGCTCCGCCTTGAATGTGAACGTGAATGTAGACCCCTCGCCGGGGCAGGAGACGACGCCTATATTTCCGCCCATCTGCTCCACAAGGCGTTTGGAGATAACAAGCCCAAGCCCCGTGCCGCCAAACCGCCTTGAGGTCCCGCTCTCCGCCTGCTCGAATGTGCGGAAGAGCCTCTGCTGCTGCTCGGCGGTAATCCCGATGCCGGAGTCGGTAACTTCCACGGTAATGGTGCACTCGTCGCCGCTCTCTTCCGCCAAAAACGTGTTCAGGCGGATGCTCCCGCTCTCCGGCGTGAACTTGACGGCGTTGCTTAGGAGGTTGATAATGATCTGCGCGAGCCTCTGGTCGTCGCCCACCAAAATATGCGGGATCTTCCCGTCTACCGTTACGAGGAATCTCTGCTGCTTCTCCTCCATGCGCACGCTGACGGCGTTTACGGCTTTCTTGAGCATCTTCTCGAACGAGAAGTCGGTTAGCACGAGGTCGAGCTTGTTCGCCTCGATTTTCGCCATGTCAAGCACATCGTTGATGACGCCGAGAAGGTGCGACGAGGCGTCTTCTATCTTGGCGAGCGCGTAGTTTTTGCGGTCTATGTCGGCAGCCTTTTTGCCTATGGAGGCCATGCCCATAATGGTGTTGAGCGGCGTGCGCATCTCGTGCGACATGTTAGACAGGAACGCGCCCTTAGCCTCAGACGCGGCGTTCGCGCGCTTGAGCGCTTCCTCGAGTTCCGAAGACATCTTTTTTATGTCGCGCAGGTCGTATAAAAAGCCTATGCCGATAAACTCCTTTTCATCCTGGACGCGCGTAAGCGTGATCGCGCAGGGTACGGGCTCGCCCTTTGCCGTCTGGTGGGGCCACTCGGCTTTTATTACCTCGCCGGCTATCGCGCGGTTTGTTACCTTGTAGGCCTCTTCGACGGCATTGCGCCCGTCCGGCAGGTACTGCGGCGAGAAATCTTCGTAGTAGCGGCTGAGGATCTGCTCCTTGGGCGCGTCGAACATCTTTATGAGCTCGTCGTTGCAGTTGGTTACGCTCGGCTTGCCGTCGAAGAAGGCCATGCCTATGGGCAGGGCGTCGAGAATCGCCTGGTTGATCCGGGCCGATCTCAATATCTTTTTTTCCATCTCCTTTATTGTACGGAGGTCGTAAAGGAACGCAAGCCCCGTGTATTTGCCGTCGAGCTCTATGCACGTTGCCGTAAGCTCGCAGGGTACAGCCTCGCCGCCGGAGGTTTGATGTGTCCACTCCGTTGTAAACGTCTCGCCGCTCATCATCACGTGTTTCATCATTTTAAAGGCTTTTTTGTCGGACTTCTCCCCGCTTGGCTGCGTCTCCGGTGAAAATTTAAAGAAGTTGCTGATGAAGTCCTGCTTTGTGGCCTTGCATATCTTCAGCATACCGTCGTTGCAGTCGATGATATTGATGTTTTCATCGAAGATAGTCAGGCCGATGGGCGCGGTTTTAATGATGGTCTGGTAGAGCGTATGCGCTTTTGTGAGGTCATGCTCCATGTCAACCCGGATAATTGCGTTTGCCGACAAAAACGCCGCCGACTGGAGCATCTCCGCCTCATCCTCGCCGAAGGTACGCTCGCTGCGGCTGTCGCCGAAAATTACAAATCCCCAAAAGTTGTTTTTGATAAAGATCGGGGTGATAAGCGCCGACACTATGCCGCGGCCGCTGAGGAGCTTCCCCTCCGGTATCAGCTTCACCGGGCCGTTGATTAATTCGCCCTTTTTAAAAATAGTCTCCCACCGCGGCGCTACGTCGGCATAGGATATGGCGGCAAACTCGGGTGTTGGCGGAACGGTGCCGCCGGCCTCCCCGTCCCAGCGGTAGATCTGCGACGTGTGGAGGCCCTCGGGCGTTGAATAGTTGCGCCAGACGCTCAGCTTGTCTAAATTCATCAGATCCGCGATTAACCCCATGCCGGCGGTCATCATCTCGTCGAACGACCCCGCGCTGTTTGAAAGGAAAATGGCCGACATATCGTTCAGCGTATCCGTCATCTTCTTGCTGTGCTTGCGAAGCTCCGTCTGCTGCCTTATGATATTGTTCGTAATAAGCAGGGCCAAAAGCAGGCCAGCAATCAAAACGAAAACGAACATCACAACGGTAACGGTATTGGAAATAGTCCCGAAGGTATCAATCCGCGCGTACTTCTCGCGGATAAGCCCGTTGTACCAGCCGGTAATGCCGGTCAGCTCGTCGATGAGCGCGTTGAACTCCGGCATCATGCTCTTGCGGAAGGCCGAATCGGCATTCGCGGAATTGCCGGCCTTAATCTGGTCCACTATGAACCGCGCCTCGGTGTGGATAGCGTTGTGCGAAGACGTGAGCCGCCGCAGGTGCTCCGTAAGCTCGCCGTTAACCGCCGCGCCCACCGCGGGCTCGCTCCTTATCCATATACCCAGCGGGCAGACAGCCGGGTCGAGCGCGCCGGTAAACTCGCTGCCGGTCAGCACCGATTCAAAGAGGTGGTGCCTCCAAGTGTAGTGCGTGTTCAAAATGTCCGTGAAACCGGAGATCTCTTTCTGGAACTCGTTTAGCTCGTGCGCCTCGCTCTTAAAACGGCCCGCCATCATAATGGCAACGATGCCAAACAGCACGGCGAGAAGCACAACGGCCAGAAACCCGCCGAGAATTTTAGTCTGAATTTTCAAAAACAACTCCGATCAAAAGGAAATAACATATTACCAGAATATAATACATGTGCCGCCGGATATGCAAAATTTCGCCTTTTTGCGGAGCAACGGTAAATTTCCATTTTACGCCATATCCCGCCTTTTTTGTCTGAACCATGATTTACCTGATGAAAGGATTTCCTTGATTAAAAATCAAAATCAACATCAAAACCCGGATTATCGGTGATTTTGACGTTATCTTTTGACGTTTAATCATGTTAATCCTTTAATCAGGCAAATCATGGTTCAGACTATCAACGGCAACACACCGCCAAATTACCATTTACCGCAAAAAATGGGCGTTGGGGCGGAAATAAGTTTGAAAGGTTGATATTTTGAGGGCGGTAATGTATACTTATTACTATGGATAGGCGGACTGTGTAGGACGCTATTGGCGGATTCTGTTGACCGGATTGGGTTGGAGGCATTATATAATGGTGTTGGACATGATGACAATCACGCTCGCTATACTCGCGCCCGCCTGCGCCGCCGTGACGGCCTTAAAACCCTATATTTCCAAAAAATACCCGTTTGGCGTAAACCCAAGGGCGGCCACGCAGGGCCGCCCCTACAGGCCGGTATCCACCGTAGGGGCGACCGCCCCCGGTCGCCCGTGCCGGGATTGCGGAAAATCGCCATTTGTACCACCCACCGTGGCTTCGACTCCGCTCAGCCACCGGGACCGTTGCCTGAGCGGAGTCGAAGGCAACATTTGCGCCAAAATTTCATTTGTCTCATATCCAACCAAAAGGGCGTTGCACGCAACGCCCCTGCCACGGTATCACGGCAAATTCCCATTAACCATATCCCCCAAGATAGGAACCATTAAATGAAGAAGAAATTGGCGC
>WQRV01000183.1 GCA_009786575.1 Chitinispirillia bacterium
GTTTTGAATCTGTGGAAAGAAAAGGGGATTGTGGACTACATAAACGATATGTATGAACAATACCACACCGAGCGCGTAGAAAACGCCATAGAAGACATTGAACGAAAATGCGGGCGGCATTAAAAGCAAGAAAGCGGCAACGCGGCGCGGCGATATGGCAATCAAGCCTTCCGCCGCCGATTCCATACAAACGATACTACCGTGATGGAGATCAGGCTGGAGGTTATCCAGCTTACGATGAAAGTGCCGATTATCCCCATATCGAACGGTAGTTTGGTTATCAGTACGCGCGCGGACATAATCGCGGCCGCCAGCAGTAAAAACGCGAGCCAGTATTTTACGCTGAAGCCGGCAGCCGCGCTCCCGTCTCTGGGCATTTTGTATATCACGTACAGGATGATTATCTCCCCGATAATTGTACTCGGCAGCTGATTTGGCCTGTACGGCCCGTGCGTAAAGCTGTCCCAGAATACGTGCGAGGCGGCGCCGGTTACGATTGAGGCCATTACGACAAGCCAGCGCCATCGTTCGGCAAACTTTTTGTTCCATTCGACCCGCGTTATTTTGATAAGGCGGGCCTTAAGGAAAAGCGGCAGGTTGTTGATAAACGGGTCGCGGACGATGTTGTGGAAGATAAAACACGTCAGAAGCCCCATCGGCAGGCAGAACAACAGAATTCCCTCCGGCGTATGGCTGAGGGTGCTCCAGTTCCGCCACAGCAGGAAGTATTCAAAGTCGGGCGTGAGGCTGCCCACTATAAGCCCCGTCATGGATATGTACTTGCGCGGCAGGTACGACAGCGGCAGGATGAGGGCGGGGTGGGAAGATGTAAAGGGCACGGCGGTTACGCCTCAATCTTCCGCGCCGCCTCCGCCGCCTCGTCGAACGAGCTGTGCAGGAGGTGGGCCGCGATGTTGTCTAAGGCCTCTTTTACGCGGTGCGGCCAGATTTTCCGTTTCAGGTCGTCGAGCGCCGCGTTGGCGGTTTTTGTGTCGAATACCCCGCACGCATTTTTGACCTCCAGCAGCCTCTCGTTCAGCCAGGCCAGGTCTTCGCCGGAGATTGTGCCGTCTGGGGCCTCTTGCGCCGGCCTGGTCTTTTTGATGAGGATCTGGAGCGCCTCTATGAACGCCGGCGTACCGCTTGACATTAGCGGGTAGTTTTTGTCTTTGCCCGCCTGCTCCAGCGTGAGCGCGGAGAAGGCGAGGTCTTTTTCGCCTATGTTGGCGAGGGCGCTTTTCATTCCGTGCACCGTGGTGGTGTACTCGGCGGTTTCGTTGTCTGAGAGGGCGTCTATCTTTTTGGCGCACATCTTTTCCAGAACATTTACGGCGTGCTGGGCGTCCCGCACGAAGGAGGCCTTTAGTTCGTTCGAGGTTTCGGTGTCTGTGTCGCGCACGGCGGGGATCGCGCTGCCCAGCCCTGTTTCGCGCTGCACCCTTCTGGCCGTCTCCACAACATCCGCCGGCTGCCTGTTTCGGATAAATTCGTTGAGTACGGCGTTGAGCTCGCGCGAGTCAATCGGTTTGGAGACGAAGCCGTCGAAACCGTTGCGCATGAACATCTCCGCCCTGCCTATAAGCGCGTTGGCGGTCAGCGCGACTATGGGCCTTTTGTACCCCATGCCGCGGATGATTTTCGTTGCCTCTATGCCGTCCATTTTCGGCATCATGTGGTCCATAAAGATCACGTCGTACTCGTTGCCCCCTTTGATTTTCTCGATGGCCTCGTACCCGCTCGAACACGTATCTACCCCCAGCCCGTAGGGAACCAGCATGCCTTTGGCCACGTAAACATTCGACTCTACGTCGTCAACCACCATTACGCGGCCGTACGGCATATATTCGCGCAGAAACTGCGTTCGTTTGGTTACGGCCATGCTCTGGAAGCGGAAGTTGCGCAGTTTGTCCGTCAGGTCGGCCCCGCACACGGCGCTGCTCGCGCGTTTCTGCGGGATGCGTACCGTAAACACCGTGCCCTTGTTCGGCTCGCTCTTTACTATGATGCGGCCGTCCATAAGGCTAACTAAGCGCGATGTGATGCTCATGCCCAGCCCCGCGCCTATGGTGGAGCGGTTGGCGCCGGCGTTGAAGCGCGTGTACTCGTCGAAGAGCGTGTCTATCTGATCCTCAGTCATGCCCTGCCCCGTGTCGCTCACGTTGAAGACTATGGTAACGTCGTCTTCCGAGCCCCCTTCCGGCTCGCAGTAAACCGTGAGTTCGATGCGGCCCTCATCGGTGTACTTGAAGGCGTTTGACAGCACGTTGTTGAGCACCTGCTTGATGCGCAGCTCGTCGCCGAGCAGCTCGAGCGGCGAGTTTTCGTCTACCTCTATGGTGAACGTGATAGGCTTGCTCTCGTAGCGCAGGCGGTTCAGCTGCGCGGTGTCGTTTATGAGGCTTGGGATGTCGTACTTGACGGGGATGAGCTCCAGCTTGCCGGCCTCGATTTTCGAGAGGTCGAGTATGTCGTTGATGATGTTTATTAAGAGGTCGCCCGACTCGTATATTTTCCTGAACGCGTCTTCCGACTCCGCCGTGAGGTTCGCGTCGCGCAGCTGGATCTCCGCGATGCCGAGAATCGCGTTCATGGGGGTGCGTATCTCGTGGCTCATGTTGGCGAGGAACGCGCTCTTGTAGCGGCTGCTCTGCTCGGCGGCGTCGCGCGCGCCCACCAGTTCGGTCATATCTACGGAGTGCTGCATGTGCACCATTTGCCCGCTGGGCCAGGGTATGTACCTGTCGGTGTTGCGGTATATGCGTTTTGTCAGGGTGCTGTGCTCTTCCCACACTATTATCCTGCCGGGATCCTTGTCGAGTTTGTAGCAGGGGCAGAAACTGCATCTCTCTTCGTAGTTTTCCTGCAGTACCTTGTAGCACAGCTGTCCTATGCAGTCGCCCTCTATGCCGTAGTGCTCCTTCATGCTGTTGTTCATGAAGAGGATCTTGCCGGTGTCCGGTTCGGTAACGTAGATCATCACGTCGAGCCCGTTCAGTATGTTTGCCATATTGACAAGCGCGTCTTTCTCCGAGATCGCCCTCTCTTTCTCTTTTTCCAGCAGCTTCTCTTCGCGCAGGTCGCGCATATAGGCTATGTAAATGCCCTGCCCCTCGTATATGGAGCAGACGAAGGTGACTTCGAGCGGCAGCAGCTCGCCGTCCGGCTTACGGTGCACCCACTCGAACTGCCCGCCGTTTTTATTGTAAACTTTGTCGAGGACGGTGATCCTCCATTCGTCGGACAGCACGCCGTTGGGCTGGAATTCGGGGGAGTACGTGTAAAAATTTTCCCTGTACTCATTCTTATCGGCCACCCCGAACATATCGAGGGCCGCCTGATTGCAGTCGATTATGCGGTACTGCCTGTCGAGAAAGTTTATGCCGTAGGGCGACGCGTTGAGCATGATCTTCGTGCGCTCCTCCGCCCTCCCTTTTCCCTTGGCGATGCGTATGAGGGTAACGCTGAGCCCCGTTGCCATGATCAGGCCAAGGATCAGGAGGGTCCCCTGTATTGTGTGCAGGTTCCGGTAGTAGCTGTCGGTAAGGGTGGCGACGCCGAGGTACCAGCCGTTTTCAAGCTTTCCGATAGAGAGGATTTTCGATTCGCCGAGGTGGTTTATAAATTTGCGGTCGAAGACGGTATCGCCCATCTCCAGATCCGGCGCTATATCCGAAAGCCCCCCGGGGACATCCCTAAGCGGCACCCCTACGAGAGCGGGGTCAAAGTGCGCTATGATTGTCAGCCTGTCGTTGAGCAGGAGCCAGTTGTTGTCGTATTTGCCGCTGCTGGTGGATGAAAACCTCTTCATAAGAAACATACCGAGTCCCGTATCGGACAGGGCCGCCTGCGCCGAGTCAAGATCCCGCAGCTCTAAGGCGAGCTGGGAGCTTATGTATTCGGACATCGAGACTGTATCGTCCCTTAAATGCTGCTTTTCGACCTCTACGCTCATAAAATAGCTTGCAACCACCATAAGCCCAAACGCCAGGAACACAAACAGCACCTGCGCGTACGGCCGTCGCGATGAAAAAAACCTCTCGGTATACCTGCGAATCGGTAACATTGGCCTGCCCCCCTTAAACCTTTCAAAGAAATTCCATGCGCGAAAGAGTACCCGCCCCCCGGCACAGCCCACCCGGCCGGATACGCCCGAAACGGGGCGGTGAACGGGTTTGCGCTACCATATCAATATATATTCTCCCCGACAAAAACGCAAGGTTTTGGAATAATTAAGGAAAATTTGTTATTTACCGCAATATGCGTTATATTATAACATAAACAAAAGGAGCCCGGAAATGGCCGTCCGCACCCAAATTGCCGTAATATTCGCCGGTTTGGCCGCCCTCGCGCCCCTCCGCGCCGAGGTGGTCTTTAACGTAGGCTTCGACAACCACCCCTTGGGCACCTATACCAAGGCCATGGCGCAGGCCGACTTCCCCGGGGCAGCGTGGTACAGCGGCGGGTTGGACAGCGGCTGGGGCGAGATCATCCCCGGCAGGGAAGGGCGCGGCAACGCCCTGAAGGTGCGCTACATTGCCGGAGGGATAGGCTCCGCCACCGCCATACAGGTCAAGGCCCGCTTTCCCGGCGGCAAGGCCTCCGACACCGCATGGGCAAGCTACTGGGTGCGCTTTGAGGATAATTTCGACTTCGTTAAGGGCGGCAAGCTGCCCGGCCTCTGCGGCAACCAGTGCATCACCGGCGGCAACGACGCCAACGGGTACAACGGCTGGAGCGC
>WQRV01000184.1 GCA_009786575.1 Chitinispirillia bacterium
ACCACCGGGTCGGGGGTTCAAGTCCCTCCTGACCAGCCATAATCAAACCTCCGTAAGCCCATAAATATCAACGGCTTGCGGGGGTTTCTTATTTTTGAGGCAAGCCTGCGACAATTCTCTTTTGCCGTCTTATAATACCCAAGCGCCCCCTAACCCCCCTGCCGCCACCCCGGATGCCCCGCGCTCGTGGAACGCCCCGGCTACTGCCCCCAACACCAACGGGACGCTCCATCACAGCCGTCGAGGGCAGGGTTCGAGCGGCTCGATGGTCGTAAGACCAGCGAGCAACGGGCCTTCTACGCATCCCGGAAATGGACGGAAACCTCCATGCGCCACCGCCAGCAGGAGCCGCTCTGCCGAAGGTGCAGGGAGCAGAGGCGCGTCGTACCGCCACAGACGCCACAGCGCAACCCGACCGGCAAAGACGCCTGCTACCTCGGGGCGCGAGCCTCAAAGAGTTGGGCAGAAAGTGGTTCGCGTTTTCCCGCCTCCTGTGAGGGTCTCTTTTTGACAGCGATGTTTCGGTTGGATTTAATTTGATGCAATTCGTTGGCAAAATTTTTTAAAACACTATGGGATTATGTTTTGTCGTCTCAATGTACCGTCGCCGAGCTGGATATACGCGCATTGGAACGGTGTGGCACCGGCGGGAGCATGCAATCACCGGCTGTCACAACTCGGCCGCAGAAGCATCAGCACCAATAGAACTACCCGCCGCCCGGCATCGGTAGAGTTCGCTTCACAGGTATGCGGGTGAGTCAAACCCCCATGCCCTAAGGGTGTGGGCCTTGTCGCGTACCGGGTGTTCCAAACTTCACTATACGAACCGGGTTCTGCAACCGTGAGCGAATGGTTCGGCGGCCGAGATGTTAATGTAAGGGTTTTGAAGAGTCGCCTGCGCCGCTGGCTGCCTCTTTTCCCCCATAAACGGTACTACGTCTGCTCAATGCATCGACAAAACATAATCCCATAGTCTTTTAAAATCAAAATCAAAATCAACGTCAACGTCAAAGTCAACGTCACCGCTAACCCCCCATTTCCGTACCGTATTGGCCGTATCACCCGATAATTCGCTAATAACCCCATAAATTATTTACTTTTTCGCCCGGATTATCGTATATTTATATAGTATCATTAGTCGTCGTAACCGGGGGGATTATGACTAAAGACCTTTTAAGCCCATGTGAGCTGTCGGGGCGCCGCGCCGCTATTGTTGACGCACTGAACCGGAGCGTTGAGACCTTTACCGCGTTTGGCGAGAGCTCTTTTGAGGAGATTATGTCCAACGGTCTGCGGCCCGTGGCGGAGGTTTTGGGCATAGACCGGATTGCCGTCTACTCCTATAAGGATATGGACGGCGGGCGCCGTGCGATGGGGCAGATTTACCGTTGGGACAGGGCCGAGGGGTGCATGATTTCGCTCAACGAGGCGCTGCTTATTCTGCCCGATACCCCGGTGGTGATGGGCCTGGCGGCGGCAATGCAGCGCAACGAGGTTGTGATGAAGCGCCATGAGTGCGTTTCCGATGCGGAGCGGGAGTTTTTGGACGTCTTCGGCGTAAAATCGATCATGCTGGTGCCGATTTTCACGCATGGCGAGTCCTGGGGGGCGGTCTCTTTCCAGAACCATAGCGACGGGGCTGATTTCAGCGATGGGTGCGCCGACCTCATCGGCTCGGCGGCGCGCCTGTGCGCAGGGGCGATTTTGCGGGAGAGCGCGCACCGGAAGCTGCAGAGCTCTTTTGAGGAGCTGGAGATGAGCAAGAAGATGACCGACACGCTCAACAGGGCTGCCGTGACCTTCCTTGCCGGCGCCGAGCAGACATACGAGGAGATGATGACCGCCGGCATGGCCTCCATAGTAGACGCGGCGCGGTTAGACCGGATGTCGGTGTGGCGCAACTTCAAGGGGCGCGACGGGCTGCTGCACTCCTCGCAGATATACCGCTGGGACAGGGCCTCCGGCGGCACTACGAAGCCCACGCCGGAGCTCGCCGACCTCACCTACAGCGTCATGGCCCCGCGCTGGGAGGAGATCCTGAAGAGCGACGGCTTCATAAACAGCCCGGTATCGCTCCTGCCCGAGTCGGAGGCCGCTATTTTCAAGCGGTTCGGCGTCATCTCGGCCTTAGTCACGCCCGTATTCATCGCCGGGGAGTTCTGGGGGTTCGCGCTCTTCGAAGACCGCTGCCGTGAGCGCGTTTTCGAGAGCCACTACGTAAAGATGATGCGCTCGGCCGCGTTTCTTTGCGCCAACACCGTAATGCGGGCCGAGATGGACCGCGCCGTCGCCGAGGGCAGCGAGAGGCTGACCGAGGCGCTCAAACGCGCCACCGCCGCGTCGGAGGCCAAGGGGACTTTCCTCTCGAACATGTCGCACGAGATGCGCACGCCGCTCAACACCATCATCGGCATGTCGTCTATAGGCAAAAACGCGCACAGTATGGAGCGCAAGGACTACGCCCTCGGCAAAATAGAGGAGGCGTCGGCGCATCTTCTTGGGGTCATAAACGATGTTTTGGATATGTCGAAGATCGAGGCCGGGAAGCTTGATATCGTGCCGTCCGAGATGTCGTTCGAGAAGATGGTGAACAGGGCGGTAAACGCTGTCGGCTTCCGCATGGAGCAGAAGCAGCAGAAGTTTGCCCTCGCGCTCGACGGCAAAATCCCGCCCTCCATAGTGGGCGACGAGCAGCGGCTGGCGCAGGTTGTGATAAACCTGCTCTCAAACGCGGTGAAGTTCACGCCGGAGGGCGGGAGCATCAGCCTCAGCGCGAAGCTTACGGCGGAGGAGGGCGGCGTGTGCACCATCTCGGTAGAGATCCGCGACACCGGCATAGGCATCACCGACGAGATGCGCTCAAGGATCTTCTGCGCGTTCGAGCAGGCCGACTCCACCATGACCCGCAAGTTCGGCGGCTCGGGCCTGGGCCTCGCGATATCCAAGCGCATCGTAGAGATGATGGCGGGCGAGATCGGCGTAACGTCCGAGTTCGGCAGCGGCTCCGCGTTCAGCTTCACGTTCAAGGCGCCCCGCGGCAAGCAGGCAGACGGCGCAAACGCCGGAAACACGCACGGCCAGGCCATAATGGCCGGGGAACTGAGCGGGTGCCGCATACTGCTCGCCGAAGACGTGGAGATAAACCGCGAAATTCTCATCGCGACAATGGATGGCACCGGAGTGGAGTTCGACTGCGCGGAAAACGGCGCGCAGGCCCTGCGCTTGCTCGGAGAGAATCCAGACAAGTACGGCCTGATCTTCATGGACGTGCAGATGCCGGAAATGGACGGGCTTGAGGCAACGCGCCGCATACGCGAAAGCGGCAACAAAATCCCGATTATAGCGATGACCGCCAACGTGTTCAGGGAGGATATCGAAAAATGCCTCGAAGCCGGCATGAACGACCACATCGGCAAGCCGCTCGACATGGGCAACGTCATGGAGAAGATACGCAGGTACCGGGCGTAACCGGTGAATCTATAAATATTATCGGCAAGATGTGGCGGAAAACAGTTATATTACTCCATCGGGACGGGATATTTTATTAAGATTAGTTGGGGAGCAGATGAGGGCAGAAGCGGAGCGAATAAACACTCAGTTTGACTGCGACTTGCGATTGCAGATTGACGGGAGCCTGCCGATAGGGTACGTTTATCAGCTGGGCCGTCCGGGCGCGGTGCTGTTGGCGTCGGGGCTGGACGATCTGCCGATGGAATTGGAATCAGCACTGTTGGGCGCTAAATCCGATACCGGCTATAGACGTCCACACCCATTTGATCTCTCGGGGATAAAAGGTTTGCCGATGGCCGTAAATGGCCCTATTGCCGTTTTCAGGAGCACAAAGAACGATGGCGCAAAGGTAATTCTTACCGATTTGAAACACGGTAACCATAATTTTGTGGCGGTAATGAGGGTTCGCAAAGGCAAAGGCCGAATAAACGCGGCGGTGAATAACGTAGTAAGCCTTTACCCCAAAGACAGAGTCACCGATATGTTGACATGGTTCAAAAGCGGGGACAGGCTTATCATGTGGATAGATAAAGAGAAGGCCCTCCGGTATGTCTCGACCCAATCGCCGACTAATATTGTAAGTGGAGACCCGGAGGGCTTTATCAAGTCTGTACAAGAGACGATTCAGAGCTTTTCGAACCCGTCCTAATTAATAAAATACCACATTTTTTGCCAAAAGTCAATACCCACGACGAAAAAGTTTGAGGCGTAGTGCGAAAATAATTTTGAAAAGTTGACATTCCGAGGGCGGTGATGTAGATTTATTGTATGGACAAGCGGGCTGTGGGGGACGCTTTTGGTGGGTTCTGTTGACCGGATTGGGTTGGAGGGATTATATTATGGTGTTGGACATAATGACAATTACGCCCGCGATGCCGGGATTGCGGCAAAATTACCATTTGCCCTACACATCAACATTACCGGTATTGTACAAAAACGCTCGTAGGGGCGACCGTCCCCGGTCGCCCGCAACGTGCGGGTTGCGATATACGTTTAATCATGCGCAATTCCGCAATTCCAGCGGGCGATCGAGGGCGATCGCCCCTACAAAATCGTTCTGTTTTTATCATACGTTGCAACAACAAATTGCCATTTTACATATCACCAAATACGAAAAATCTT
>WQRV01000185.1 GCA_009786575.1 Chitinispirillia bacterium
GACGGCAGCGGTATCAGGGTGATGAGTGTAAATTAAAAAAATATCAATACACAAAAAATCAATACGAAACGGAGATAACCTGAAATGAACCTTCCAAAATTCTCGGTAACGCGCCGCGTCACGGTCACAATGCTGATCCTGATACTCGTCCTCTTCGGCGGGATCTCGCTCACAAACCTCGGCCTCGACATGATGCCGGATCTTGAGTTCCCCACGCTCACGGTCGCAACCGCCTATCCCGGCGCGGCGGCGGAGGATGTTGAGCAGCTTGTCACCCGCCCGATAGAGAGCGCTGTCGCTGGTGTCAAGGGGATTGACAAGCTTACGTCCACCTCCTCCGAAGGGTTGTCGCAGGTAAGCGTCAACTTCAAGTGGGGTACGGATCTCGATGCCGCGGGGCAGGACATCCGCGAGAACTTAAGCCGTATAAGAAACGCGCTGCCGGCGGACATCGTCGACCCGATGGTGCTCAAGATGGACATGTCGCAGATGCCGGTCGTGCTGTACGGCGTTACCGGGATGAACAGCGCGATGGAGCTGCAGAAGTATTTTGAGGACGCGGTAGTCCCGCGCGTGGAGCGGCTTGAGGGCGTGGCGTCGATGACGGTAGTGGGCGGGCCGGTGCGAGAGATCAACGTCTTTCTCAACAAGACGCGCATGGACCAGTACGGCATAGGCCCCGACGCGGTGATGGGCACGCTGATGGCCGCGAACATGAACGTGTCGAGCGGGCATATCAGCGCGGGGCACCGGGAGTACCTTGTCCGCACGAGGGGCGAGTATAAGGATATAAGCACCATCGCCAACACGATAATCGCAACCGTCAACGGCGGCCCGATAAGGGTAAGCGATGTCGCGAGGGTTGAGGATACGCAGAAAGAGCGGCGCAACTACGTGCGCATGAACGGCAAGGACGGCGTGGTATTTATGGTAACAAAGCAGAGCGGCGAGAACACGCTTAACGTTGTCACCAAGATTAGGGGATTGCTGGAAGAGCTAAGGCCGTCCATGCCGGCGGATATTGAGTTCGTGCCGATATTCGATCAGGGCGAGATGGTGGAGCGCGTTACGGGCAACACGGTGCAGACGGCGGTCCTCGGCGCGTTTCTCGCGGTGGTGATACTGTGGTTCTTCCTGCGGAACTGGCGGCCCACGTTCGTTATCGCTATCGCCATACCCATATCAATCGTCACCACATTCATAGGGCTGTGGGCGTTTGGGTATACGCTCAATGTGATAACGCTTGGCGGGTTCGCGCTTGCGGTGGGGATGCTGATTGACAACGCGGTAGTCGTCATCGAAAATATCTATCGCCATCTCGAAGGCGGCAAGCACAGGAATGACGCCGCCGTTGTTGGGACGGGTGAGGTCGGGCTGGCGATAACGGCGTCTACGCTTACGACGGTCGCCGTCTTTGTCCCCTTAACATTGGCGGGCGGATTCGCGGGAAAGATCGCGCAGCCTCTGGCGTTGACTGTTTGCGCCGGGTTGCTGGCGTCTCTTTTGGTCGCGGTGACGATTGTGCCGATGTTATCATCGGTCATCTTCAAGAAAAAACGCATAAGAGAATCCGGCAATATCGCTGCTGATAATGCTATTGATGTCAATAATAACATCGTCCTTAATAATAATAATGATGATGGCATCAACACATCCGACAAAAAATTCCAGGCCGAAGCGCACGGCGGCAGATTCTTCCGCGGGTTTCAGTCCGCCTACACAAATACGCTCGGCTGGGTCCTCAACCACCGCGCCGTTGTCGTTACGCTCACAATCGCGGTATTCGGTCTCTCCATGTACGGGATGACGAAGCTCGGCGGCGAGTTTATGGCCGAGAGCGATAATGGCATGGGGTCGTTCAGTATCAAGATGCCGGTGGGCACGAACCTTGAGGAGACTAACCGCCTTGTAGGTACGATAGAGGAGCGCGTGCTCACCATAGCGGAGGTTCAGAGCGTCTGCGTGATGATCGGCCGGCTGAGCGATAACGGCAGCGGCCCGGGCGGCGATGTCAACGAGGCGACCGTCTACTACAGGCTCAAGCCGTTCGCGCAGCGCTCGCGCTCCGCGAAACAGGTAACGGACGAGATCCGCCGGTCGATACCTGACCTTTACGATGTGGTAATCGACTTCTCGGGCGGCGGTATGATGGGCGGGTCGGACAATCCCATAGAGCTGAAATTTTTCGGGAATGACCTCGCCGCGCTCAAAGAGTACGCCGACAGCGCGAAAGCGGTTATGGGGAGGATGGAGGGGTTGCACGATGTCAACGTGTCTATGCGTGAGGGCAAGCCGGAAGTCGTAATCGTCCCCGACCGCGACAAGTCGTCCATGATGGGCTTCTCGATGGCGGAGATCGGTTCCGGCATCAGGTATGCCAATCTGGGGCAGGTCGTTACGAGATTTCGGGAAGCGGGCGAGGAGTACGATGTGCGGATACGGCTTGACGAGGGGGACAGGGCGTCTATGGGCAGTGTGACGGCGATTCCGGTTATATCGCGGTCGGGGGTTGTGGCCCAGGTCGGCAGCCTCGGCGAGATATTGCAGGAGAGCGGCCCTATATCCATATATAGAGAAAACCGCGTGCGCTGCGTAACTGTTACCGCGAAGACCGAGAGCCGCGACATTCAGAGCGAGATGCTAAAGGTGCAGGCGGCGATGGCGGATATCGAGGCGGCGATGCCCGGCGGGTACTTTGTTGAGTACGGCGGGTCGTTTGAGGATATGCAGGAGACATTTAGGGACCTGCTGCTCGCGGTGCTCATCGCGCTGATACTCGTCTACATGGTGATGGCCGCGCAGTTCGAGAGTTTTACCCAGCCGCTGATAGTGATGATGACGGTGCCGCTGGCGTTCATCGGCGTGGTGTTCGGGCTGTCGGTGATGGGGCACCCGCTCTCGGTTACGGCGTTTATCGGGATAATAGTGCTGATAGGCGTGGTGCTCAACAACGGCATAGTGATGATTACGTTCGTCAATCAACTGAGGGACAGGGGGCGCTCCCTGAAAGACGCGCTTGTAGAGGGCGCGGCGGTCCGTCTGCGGCCCATACTTATCACCTCCATAACGACGATCATCGCTGTGCTGCCTATGGCGCTGTCGAAGGGGCAGGGGTCGGAGATGCTGAGCCCGCTTGGGACGGTAGTGGCGTTCGGGCTGGCGACCTCTACGCTGCTGACGCTGTTTGTGGTGCCGGTCTTCTACAGTATTATAGACGGTTTGGCGTACGGTGTTACCGGGGTCATGAAAAAGGTATTTCTCGGCGAGACGCAGAATGTTGGGGAGAGGCGTCAGCCGGCGTGACTGTCAGGTCGGTATAAGTATCGATAAAGGTCGGTATAAATGTTAATCAAAGCAGGCGGAGGTATGAAGAAGGGTCGGGATAAATGGCATCCCGGTCGGAATAAACTGATCTCAAGGCCGGAATAAGTAGCCCCGGCCTTGATTTTTTCGACCAAAAGTCAGTTTTTTGGCCGGAAATCAAAATTTTTTAAGAAATGTCTTGTTTTTTGAAGAAAAATGTACTATATTTATATCCATAGTCAAAAATATTGGAGGTAAAATGCAAGATACTATCGAAAAACCACCCGCCAGGGTTCCCGAAACCGGCACTTCCGAGGCCGTGTCCGCCGAGCTCGACCCCAAGTCGGCCCGCAAGGAGGCGATAAACGACATGAAGCGCGCGCACATCATGGATGCCGCGCTCAAGGTGATTGCTCGCGACGGGTTCTTGAACGCGCGGCTTGAGGATATCGCCGAGGAGGCGGGGTTTTCCAAAGCGTCCATATATCATTATTTTCCGGACAAAGAGGCGCTCGTCATGCACATCGTCATAAGGGAGCAGCGCGCGACATACGACGAGTGCGTGAAGATTATGGAGCGCGGCCTGCCGTTTATCGAGACGCTGCGCGAGTTCGGCCACAACTTTTACAACACGTTCTTCCAGTACAACAAGTTCTACGGCGGGGCGCAAAACAACGTTGGCGCATCGGTGCCGTCCATGATGTCGAGTTTCGTTGTCTCAATGACCAAGCACCACGACCTCATGTCCGCGTCGATCATGTGCAAGAGGGATACCGACAATCTTATAATGCGGATCATCTCAAAGGCGCGGGAGGATGGCGTCCTCACGGTGCCGGTCGGCGACCGGACCGTATGCTATTTCATACAGTCGTTTTTGCAGTCATTCATAATGGAGTGTATGTCCGGCAAGCAAACGGACGAGGCCGGGCTGCCTAAGTTATGCGAACCGCCTACTAAGGAAGATTTTAACAAGGCAATGGACTCAATGTTTGTTTTCATCAGCCCGTGGATAAA
>WQRV01000186.1 GCA_009786575.1 Chitinispirillia bacterium
GAAAACTCTAAGTGTGTTTACATCGGAGCTGAATTGTCGGTAATGGTATACGCGATCAAAGGAGACAATGTTGGCTCGCATCACATTTTCAGGCTTAAAGAGTCGCCATTCTCAGTTTTCGTTTCGGAGAAAATTTATAAAATAATTAAAAAACATAAAATGCTTGGATGTGAGCTCGTTAAACTACGTACGAGTTGGGTTGAGAATGTTTAGCTGCCCCCCGTGCCTCCGTTGTCATTTGGAGGCCTGCGGGAAGTGGAAGTATGAGGCGGCTGAGGGATGAGCAGCCTATCCTATCACCGCCGCTAACAGTAGAGGTTGATCGCACAGCGCCGGGATATTAGGGCGGCGTAAGATTTTTCAACTCGGAGCAAATTTTTTTGGAGATGTCTTCCGGCGTAAGCCCGAGCTGCGCTTTGAGTATCGCGACGTCGCCGTGGCATACGAATTTGTCGGGCAGCCCGAAGCACAGTATTCTGGGCTGGCTTTTGAATGTGGACGACAGGCCCAGTACCGATGCCCCGAAGCCGCCGGCCAGCGTATTGTTCTCCATAGTAGCAATCAACGGGTATTTTGCAAATATTTTCTTATAAAAGTCGGCGTTGAGCGGCTTGGCGAAGCGGGCGTCGATCACGGCGGCGTTGACCCCCTGCTCCGAGAGCAGATCGCGGACTTTCGCTGCGTCGTCGAACATGTCTCCGAGTGATATGATGGCGGCGTCGGGGCCTTTTTTGATTAGCTTGGGCGACGCTGTTTCCACCTGTTCGAACGGCTGGTCTGTCGGCGCGCCTGGGCCGTTGCCGCGCGGGTAGCGGATGAATACCGGCCCGCTCATGTGCCCTACCGCCGTGTACAGCATGTCGCGCAGCTCTTTTTCGTCCTTAGGGGCCATAATGGCCGCGCCGGGTACGGTGTTCAGGTACGAGATGTCGAAGTTGCCGTGGTGCGTCGGCCCGTCGTCGCCCACGAGGCCCGCGCGGTCTATGCAGAATACCACGTGCAGCCCGTCGAGCGCAACGTCCTGCATTACCTGATCGTAGGCCCTCTGCAGGAAACTTGAGTACATGGCGACTACCGGCTTCAGCCCTTTGAGCGCGAGGCCGGCGGCGAATGTTACGGCGTGGCCCTCTGCGATACCTACATCGAAAAATCTGTCGGGGAAAGTTGTGCTGAACTCTTTGAGCCCGGTCCCGTCGGGCATCGCGGCGGTTATCGCCACGAGGTTTTGGTCGTTTTGCCCGAGCTCCACCATCGCCTTGCCGAATACCGCGCTGTAGGAGGGTTTCGGTTCCGCGGTCCCCTTGATGACGTCGCCGGTGTCCGGCTCGAATTTGCCGACGCCGTGGTACTTTGTGGAATTTTTCTCGGCGTGGGCGTACCCCTTGCCCTTTTTGGTGACGATGTGCACCAGCACCGGGCCTCTCGGCTGCTCCTTGAGGAACGTGAAGATGTCGATCATATCCGCAAAGTTGTGCCCGTTTATCGGCCCGAAGTAGCGCAGGCCCATATCCTCAAACAGTTTGCCGGGGATGATGGCGTGCTTGAGGCTGCGGTCTACCGTGCTGATGATCTCGCGCAGGCCCCTGCGGACGATTGAGCGGTCGTGCAGCTGGTCCCATACGAGGTCTTTGAGGTTGTTGTACCGCTTGTCGGAGATGGCGCGGGTGAAGTAGCGGGAGAACGCGCCCACGTTTTTGGAGATGGACATCTCGTTATCATTCAGCACAACCGTCATTGCCGTGGACGACGACCCCAGGTTATTTAGCCCCTCGAAGGCCAGCCCGCCGCTCATGGACCCGTCGCCGATGACCGCCACTACGGAGTGTTTTTCGCCGCGCAGGTCACGCCCTATGGCTAATCCCAGCGCGGCGCTTATGGAGGTTGATGCGTGGCCGACCGAGAAGGCGTCGTACTCGCTCTCGGTGGTCCGCGGGAAGCCGCTTATGCCGCCGTGCTGGCGGATAGTGGGAAACATGCCGCGGCGGCCGGTGAGGATTTTGTGCGCGTAGGCCTGGTGCCCGACGTCCCAGACGATTTTGTCGCCGGGGGTGTCAAAGCAGTAGTGGAGGGCCATTGTAAGTTCTACCGCGCCCAGGCTTGAGGCCAAATGGCCTCCCGTGCGGCTCACGTTCTCGATGAGAAAATGCCGTATCTGGGCGGCAAGCGCCGGTAGCTTATCCTCAGGGAGCGCCCGCAGGTCTGCCGGTACGTTAATGGTTTCCAAAATACTCACGGTGTAAGCCCATCCTTTATATTGATATAAATATATATCGTGACGGAGAATAATGGTAAAATTTTATTTTTGGCCCGGCATCAATTATATTTATGCCATGAACAGAATAACGAAACACCCGGTCAAGACGTCCCGCGGCCCCCGCGCGGGTATTATTATTGCCATTTTTTCGGTTGCGGCGCTCATTTTTATCTCCTGCACATCCCGCTCTGACGACTCCGCGGCCGGAAAGGCCGGGGCCGAAAATACGGGAATCTCCTGCCCTGCGCCGGTAACGGCAGATGGGTCAACGCCGCCGGCTCCCGCCGCGCAGGTAACCCAGGGGCCCGTAATCCCGCCAAGGCTGCCGGCAGCGCCCGCCGCGGCGGACTCGCTCTACGACCTCTATATTATGAGCATGTGCCCCTTCGGATACATTGGCCTGGCCAACATAATGGACCTCGCCCGCGCCTTTCCGCAGCGCAAGTGGAACGTCTGGTTCATCGGCAGGGTGGAGGGCGACAAGCTGACTTCCATGCGCGGGGAGCCGGAGGTGTTCGACGAGAAGCTCTGGCTCGGCGTGCAGGCGCTCTACCCGGCCCGCTACCAGGATTTCTTAACAAAGAGGGGTACGCCGGGTACGCCCACCGAGGACCTGCTAAAAGAGATGGGCCTCGACGTCAAGAGGATCCGCAAATGGGCCGAGGACATGGGGCACGACGAACTGCGCAAACACTATACCCGCTCGCAGGGCCTGGGCGTCGCCGCCTCGCCCACGCTCTACATCAACGAACGTCAGTACCAGGGCGCCGTCGGAAGGAGGGGGCAGATCGTAAGGGAGAAGTGCAACGCTGCCGATCCCAAACCGCAGTTCTGCAATGACTACCCGGAGTGCGCCGACGACAACGACTGCTTCATGGCCGGCAAGATCGGCAGCTGTTCCAAGCCCCCCAAGGGGCGCGCCGCCTGCGAATTCCGCGATGACGTGCCATTCACGCTGACGGTGCTTGTTGCCGACTCTGCCATAGACAACCCAGAGGCCCAGGCTATCCAGATGCTGCGGGGGATGCTGCCGGGCGCGAAGGTCAATATCCTGAAGCTGTCGTCGGATGAGGGGAGGAAGTTTATGGAGATGCACAACCCTCCGGCGCTGCCGTTCATACACTTCGAGAAAGCGGTAGAGAACGCGCACCGGTTCGCGCAGGTGCAGGCCAGGCCGGGTATTTATCCGGCGCCCGCCGGCGGCTACCAGTTAGTGAGGGGCGGCGTTAGGGAGAACTACTTCCCCAAGCGCGCGGAAAAGCCCGGTATGATTGAGCTCTACATAGACCCCATGATGCCCGAAGTAGAGAAGGTGCTCAACACCGTCCTCTCAAACCCCGGCTTCTCCGCCCGCGTAACCATACGCCCGGCCGCCCTCAAAAACCCGCGCGAGCCAGCCGCCTTAGACAAGATGCGCTTAGAGGAGGCGCTGCGGTGGATCGTGCTGGCTGGCGAATTTCCGAAAAGCTACCAGCAGTACCTGAATCAGTACGCGATAATGCCGGCATCAACCTATTGGTTTGACTGGCTTAAAGACCTCAAGATAGACCAGAAAACGTTTCTGCGCAGGGTAGAGGCTAACCAGTCTAAGATGCCCCCGTACTTGGAAGACTTCACCGTGATCTCGGCGGGCGAGCCGGTGATGCTAATAATAGGCAACCGCGCCAAGGCCGGCATTCCGAACGAGCAGGAACTGGAGCGTGTGCTGAAGTTGATAATAGATAAATAGTTGGCTCTACTCCCATTCTATTTGGTAAATAATAATTTATCGTTGTGTTTATGGACATTTACGGTTGTTGTTTAATATACACCCGTAGGGGCGACCGTCCCCGGTCGCCCGCCAACGCATGGATTGCGTTATACGTTGAAATCAAACGCAATATCGTAATTCCGGCGGGCGATCGAGGG
>WQRV01000187.1 GCA_009786575.1 Chitinispirillia bacterium
GACCGTCCCCGGTCGCCCGCCAACGCACGGATTGCGGTATACGTTGAATCAAACGCAATATCGCAATTCCGGCACGGGCGACCGGGGACGGTCGCCCGCCAACGCACGGATTGCGGTATACGTTGAATCAAACGCAATATCGCAATTCCGGCACGGGCGACCGGGGACGGTCGCCCCTACAAAACCGTATATCCATCACACCGATAAACCCCAATTCCAGCCACAACATAGCGGTTACAGCAGCACATTTACGAGTATGAGGTTGCTGACCAGTACCATCACCATAGCGGCCACGACCGCCTTTTTTGTGTAGGCCCCAACGCCAACCGCGCCGCCTTTGGCGTGGTAGCCGTAATAGCAGCCGGCCAGGGATATCACGGTGCCGAAGACGAAGGCCTTTACGAGGCATATCACCAGATCCTGCGTTTTGAACAGGAGGCGGACGCCCTTGTAGAAGGCGGCGAAACTGAGGCCCATGACTATCTCGGCTATCACCTGCGCGCTCACTATCGCCAACGCCACGGCGAAGGTCGTAAGCACCGGCACCATTACGCAGGAGGCCACAAGCCGGGGGGTCAGGAGGTAGGTGAAGGGGTTGAGGCTCAGGCAGACCATGGCGTCTACCTGCTCGGTGACCTTCATAGTGCCCAGTTCGGCGGCCAGTTTCGCCCCGATGCGGCCCGTGATGACGAGCGCCGTGAGCACAGGCCCAAGCTCCGTGAAGACTGCCTTGCCCACGCCGGCGCCGAGGTATGTGAGCGGCACCGCGTCGCCGAAGATGTATTTCACCTGCCACGCGCTCACCGCCCCCACGAAGACCGACGTCAGCAGGACTATGGGGATAGACTGCACTCCAAGGATCATCATCTGCTCTGTCAGAAGATGGGGGCGGCGGAAGGTGGCCGGGAACGCCTTGAGCAGCTTCCAGAAGAAGACGCCGATAGAGCCCACGAGTTCCACGGCCTCGCGGGCCGAGGAGCCGAACGAGATCGCGAGCTGATCCATGAAGCTCATTTTTCCGGCCTTAGCCGCCTTAGCCATCTAATTCTCCCGGCCCGATATGATTTTTATTCATCTATACAATATAATATATGGCATAACGGCATGATGTATATTGATAAAGGTATGGGATCGCCGTATCCGGGGGATTTTTATTTATGAATGACGAAAAAGAGAATCTGCGCAGCCGCTACATATCGGCCCGCAAGTCCATGTCTCCGGCGGACGCGGAGCGGTACAGCGCGCGCATTGCCACCAACATTTTCTCGCTGCCGCGCATACTGGACTCCGACCTGATCTTGATCTACTGCGCCGCGGGCGCGGAGGTCGATACAGCCACCCTGGCCGACCTGATAGTGGGCTCGGGCCGCGGTATCGCGTTCCCATACTGCCGGAAGGACGGCTCCATAGGCATAGGGCGCGTCTTCTCGCCGCGCGATGAAGACCTTGCGCCGGGGGCCCTCGGGATCATGGAACCCATTGAGCGCCTGCGGGACAACATCGACCCCGGGCAGCTCGATGCTGTCGTCTGCCCGGGGGTAGCCTTCGACCGGGAGTGCGGGCGCCTCGGGCGCGGGGGCGGCTACTACGACCGCTTCCTCCAGGAACTCAAGGGCAAGGCGTACTTAGTTGGCTGCGCCTATGACTGCCAGATCAGTGACGACCCCCTGCCCCGCGACGGCCACGACATCGCCATGGACGCGGTGGTCACTGAGGTAAGGGCGTTCCCCGGGGGATCCTGCCCGGCGCTGAACCCGGACGGCGGAGAGTGGGGGGAAAACGCAGACCGCGTCAGCCGAGGCATCAGGGGCATCGGCTTCTACGGCGGGAACGCAATTACATGATCCTCACGGCCCTCCTCTGGATAACGCTCGCCGCAGCGGTCCTGTTCCTCGCAATAATAGCCTCACCGGTGCGCTTCGGCGGCTCGCTGTCGTACCGGAAAACGGGGGAGGGCGCTGCCGCGTACAAACTCTGGATATCCTACATCCACCCGTTGGTTTACAAGAGAGAGTATTCGTCTGAGAACGATTATCAGCGTACAATTATTTTGGGATTTGAGAAAAAAAGCGATGTCCGCGGCGGTGACGGAAACGGGCGTGATGATGGTTATGGCGGCGCCAGGCCCGCAAATACGGACTACAAACGCCCAAAGGGGGGCGGCGCGCCGGGCAGTACAGGCGGCAAGCCGGCCAATAAAGATAATCTGTTCGCCGAAGACAGCCGCCCGCGGAGCCGCAGGGAGAGGGCAAACCGCCGCGCCGGCAAGGACAATATCAATACCGGCAGAAGACGCGCGCGCCGCAGCAGGCACATATTCATCTCATTCTTCTCATGGATAGATTCCCTCTTGTTAACAATAGAAAAATATGCAGACAGGGTAAGGGGCCACAACTACTACAAAATCATAAGCGACAAACCGCTGAGAAAAAAACTCGTCAGATGGCTGCGGTACGCCATGAACGGCATCTTCACTATGATCTTTTTCGACAGCTTCCGCCTGCGTGCGAGGGTGGGTTACGGCGACCCCGCCGCGCTCGGCAAGGCCTACGGGTATTTCATTGCCGCGCGCCAGGCTATGGAGCTGCGGAACCACTCGGTCGATCTGGCTATGGAGCCCGTGTTCACCGAGGAGTGCCTCGATATAAACGCGGAGGCCGCTGGGAGGACGACGATATCCGTAATACTGTGGCGGCTGCTTGTTATAGCCGTCACATTCCCGTACCTGCGGCTGCGCAAGGTTACAAAAACGGAGAACAAAGAGGGGGATTTAGCGCCTGCCCCTACCTCTTTTGCTTCACCTTCGCCAGCTGATTGAATGTTGCGGCGAGCGTTTCCATAACCTTCTTCGCGGTCAGGATGCTCTGCGGGTCCGTCTGCTCAAGAAGGTAGTAGCAGTAGGTGTAAAGGTCCGCCAGCACGATGGAGGCGTCCTCGCTCTTGTTGACCGCAAGCTCCAGCTGGAAGATCAGGTTTTGCGCCTTTTCGAGTTCCCGGCGGCTGCCGTCCTCGATCCCCTTTATTATGAACAAGAGAGCCTGGTCGTGCATGAAGCAGATGAGGCCCCGGAAGCTCGTCGTCCTGACCTTCTGGTTTTCGTACTGCCGCGCTCTCTGGGTTGCTGCGGGGTGCATGGTGCCGCCTGGGTTGGGCCGCTACTGCCGTATGAGCCCGAGGACGTTGTCGCGGTTGATCTCGCGGAAGCGGGAGAACGCGTTTGCCGGCCCTTCGTTCAGGAGGAATTCCCGGAGCTGCCCGGTGGCGCCGAGTACCGCTTCGTGCCCGGACTTGGCTGCGCCGGTGTTTTCGGCGTCTATATCCGTCTTGATTTCGAGAAAACGCATGATCATGGAGTCGATCGCGCCGTAGGCCGACCGCGCCGACTCCGGGGTGGTGACGGAGAAGAGGGCGCCGCCGGTGTCCTTTCCGCCCGGCAAGGACGACAGGATGTTGATACGCTCGGCGCCGATCTCGGTTAAAAGCGAGTCTATCCGCTCCTGCATGGCCGGCCGCTCAAGCTGCGACACCGCTACCGACGAGGCGTTGGAGGTTATGGCCCTTACCTCGCGGAGTTTGCCGAGCGCCTCATTCTGCTCATCGCTTAGGCCGAACTCGACCGCCGCGGCGGCAGCGGTGCCGGAGGAAACGGCGCCTTCATCACTGTTTTCTCCGGGAACTGGCCATTTGAAGGTGCGCATAGGGGTGCGGACGTGCGCCCTGATCCCGCTGTCTAACGTGTCGCCCTGCTGCTGCTCGGCAATGGCGCGCGAACGCGACTCCCTCACCGACTCGGAGAGCCGGTTGAGGAACGAGCCAAGCCCCTCGGCGGTCTTGCGCAAGGGAGCCCCCTCCTTGCCCTTGACGTCGGCCAAAGTGCGCGGCAAATGCGTTCTGTCGATGTTGCGGATCAGCATAAAAACGCCCTTTTTAAGTAAAGACAGTCCACCATTATCTATATCGACAAAAATACATATTACTTTAGCGAAAAAAGTGAAAAAAATAAAAAAACAGGTAAATTGGGGTTTGGCGGTGTGATGGATATGCGGTTTTGACGGAAACAAAACGGTTTTGTAGGGGCGATCGCCCTCGATCGCCCGCCGGAATTGCGATATT
>WQRV01000188.1 GCA_009786575.1 Chitinispirillia bacterium
GTAGGCTTTTTGGCGGGCGCTTGCCAGAATCGACTTGATGTCGGTGACGAAAGATACCTCTTTTATTTGCCGTTTGCCCATTTTTATACCTTAATTTCCCCGAAAGCGATTGGTTTTATATTGACGACCATATAATATATATTGTGCCGTCAGCAAACCGCAATTGAGATAATTTCGGCTGTTATCTGCCGCTGCTAATGCGAAAAATTCGGCCTGATATACTGGTTTTGCCCGTTCCGTCCCCCGTGGCTCCGGTGGTACCGGTGGTCTTTGGGGCGGGTGGGGTGAAGATGGTTTTTAGCCGGCTGCTACCCACCGTTCCATCAGGTCGTCGAGTTCGGCGCGGAGTTTGGTTATTTTGCCGGAGGTTTGGTGGAGCAGTTCGTAGTTCAGGGCGTTTGCGGGGTCGTTTAGGACGGCTTCCAGCCCGGTGATTTCGGCCTCGGCCCGCGCTATCTCCTGCTCTAACTTTGCAGCCTCGCGCTCGCGCTTTTTCTTCATCTCCCGCTCCTTCATGCGGGCCTCTTTTTCGTTATCGGCGGATGATTCGGCGGGGCTTTTTTTGCCGGTGGGTTCCCTGCTGTCCGTACCTTTGGATTCCTTGAATAATGTTTCTAAATAATAGCGGTAGTCCGCCAGCTTCCCCGGAAAGTCCCGCATCCGCCCCGGCCTGACTTCGATGATGCGCGTCGCGAGGCGGGATATGAAGTACTCGTCGTGCGATACGAATAAAATAGTCCCCGCGTAATCGGCCATCGATTCGGAGAGCATTTCTATTGATGATATGTCGAGGTGGTTTGTCGGCTCGTCAAGCAGCAATACGTTGCCGGGGCTTACTAATATTGACGCCAGCGCGAGCCTTGATTTTTCCCCGCCGGAGAGCACCTTAACTTTTTTCTCGATGCTCGTGCCGCTGAACAGAAAAGCGCCCAGCGCGTTTCGGATGTAGTTTTTGTCGCTGCTTGCTGAGTGCGAGGCCACGGTATTGTAGAGCGAGCTCTCGCCGCTTAGCTGTTCTAACTGGTGCTGCCCAAAGTACCGCAGTTCCGCGTTGTGCCCGAGTATCATTTCTCCGCTCATAGGCGTTATCATCCCTGCCAGCAGTTTAAGCAGCGTTGATTTCCCCGCCCCGTTTGGCCCGATGATGGCGATCTTCTCCCCGCGGCGTATCTCTAAATCTAATTTGTTGAGGACGATTTTATCCCCGTACCCTGCCGAGCAGTTCTTTAACCGCAGCGGGACGGCCCCCGGCTCCCCGGAGCACGTGAAGGTGAAGCGTATAGACTTTTGCTCCTGCTCGATTTCCGGCATTTCCGCCTTGAGGCTCTCGATCATCTTGGCCTTAGACTGCGCCTGCGTGGCCTTGCTCGCTTTCGCTTTGAACCGTTCGACGAACCGCTCGGCGCTGGCGATCTTCTGTTCGAGGTTTTTGGCGAGCGACGCGGCGGCGGACTCCTCCTCGGCTTTCGCTGTCAGGTATTTATCGTAGTTTCCGTTGTATATGCGCACGGTTCTGCACCGGATATCCGCCGTGTGCGTGCACATCCTGTTCAGGAAGTCGCGGTCGTGGCTGACGATGAGCATCCCGCCCTTGTATGACGACAGGAATTTTTCGAGCCAGATGAGCGAGTCCATGTCGAGGTGGTTTGTGGGCTCGTCGAGGAGCATATAGCCGGGGTTTTGCAGGAGTAAGCGCCCCAGCACCGCCCTCATGCGGTACCCGCCGGAGAGGTTGGCGAGCGGGCGGTTCCAGTAGTCGCGCGGGATGCCCAGGCCCTCAAGTATCATCTCGGCGCGGGCGTTGAGCGAGAACCCGTCGTGGATGGCCATCTCGCGCTCGAGCTCGTCGATCCGCCGCAGGGCCCGTTCGTCGCCGTCCCCGCCGCTTATGCCCTCCGCGGCCTCGGCGAGTGTTTGCTCGTACCGCAGGAGGTGGCGGAACGGTTCGAGGACGGTGTCGAGCGGCGTGGCGTCGGAGAGGGTCTCGATCTCCTGCGGCAGCCAGCCGATAGAGAGCCCGCCGGGGATGGCCACCGTGCCCTTGTCGGGCTGCTCGGCGTTCTGGATCATCTTGAGCAGCGTGGTCTTGCCCGACCCGTTGGGGCCTATAAGGGCGGTATTGTGCTTCTCGTTGACGCTGAACGTGACCCCCTCGAACAGGGTCTTGTCGCCGTACTGCTTGGATATGTTCTCAAACGCGATCATCCGTTAGTTCCCGGTGGTTGGGTTTTTACTAAAAATAACACATTTCCGCCCGTGAGTGGTAATATTTAATCGCGTAATCTGTAATTTATGGGAATTATATATTTAAGCCGCTTCTTGAAATCCGGAACGCCCGCAATCTATAATATATTACAGAAGTAATCTATTGTATCAATATCCCCAAATAAGGAGGGCAGTATAATGAGCGACAAATACAGGTCGATCGTTACCCTTGATTTCCAGTACGCGCACAGGTTCATGAATTGGCCCAGGGAGGCGAAGCATCTGCACGGGCACTCCGGCCTTTTGACGATTGAGCTGGAAGACGTTGTAGACCCCGTAACGGGGTATGCCCATGCCTGTAAAGACGGGCAGAAAAAAGCGTGGGAGGTTCTGGACCACTTTCACCATGCGACATTGTTCCAGGAGGGCGACCCGCTTCTCGACGCGGTTTTGGAAACATACAAAAAGCACGGCATTGTCAACGACCCGAAGTATTGCGTGCCCCTTAAAAAAATAGAACACGCCCTCGCCTGGTCGTACCCGGAGTACAGAATTGTGGTTACAAAAAAAGTTTCAACCTGCGAAAATCTGTGCGAACTTTTCCACGCGCTCCTTAAAGACAAGATGCCCATTAAAAAGATCACCATGCGTTCCTCTTCCATCAACTGCGCGTCGAAAGAGTTTAATTGAAGAGATAACATTAGTTCGGCGGTTCAAAATAAAAACTCCCCAGCCGGGGAGTTTTTTATTTTTCGCGGCCGGTGCCGGACAAATCATGCGACGGCTCAACTTCCGTTTTGGAGCCTCCAAATCAAGAGTTTTCGCATTATAATGCAAAAACTTCTAACTTTTAGGCAGTTTTCGCATTATAGCGCGAAAACTCCTAATTAATGGTGGGTTGCATTGGGAAAAGGGGGCGGTGACGGCAAAGGCGCAGGAGATTCCGGAACGGTCCGATGGCGGAGACAGCCAAAACCGGAAGCAAAATCCGGCCAAATCAGGAAGTGAAACACGGCCAAAACCGGAAGTAAAATCCGGCCAAAACCGGAAATAACTTGATTTTTGTCAAAAAACATAGTATATTATATGTGTAAACTTACACCAAAAACGCCTAAAAAGGTTTTTTTACCATCAAACAGGGATATTTGTACCGTATATCGGATAAAGTGCTGGATTTCGCGCTCTCCGTCTCGGGGGCTGTTTTGATTGAGGGGCCAAAGTGGTGCGGGAAGACCAGAACTGCCGAGGAGAAGGCTGCCAGCGTCCTCTATATGCAGGACCCCGACCACACGGGCTCTTACCTGAAGGCCGCCGACAGTATGCCGTCGGCGCTGCTGCGGGGCAGCGTCCCGCGGCTGATCGACGAGTGGCAGATGGCACCCGTTATCTGGGACGCCGTGCGGTTTGCCGTGGATCAGAGGGGGGAGGCCGGGCAGTTCATCCTAACCGGCTCGGCCGTCCCGCAGGACAACGCTGTTTGGCACACGGGCACCGGGCGTATCTCGCGGATGCTGATGCGCCCCATGTCGCTCTTTGAGTCGCTGGAATCGAGCGGGGCGGTATCGCTCAAGGCGCTGTTTGACGGCGATGCCTGTGAAGAGTGCTTTTCGTCCCTGACAATTGAGAAACTGGCGTTTGCGCTTACACGCGGCGGATGGCCCGCGTCCGTTGGGCAGAAAGGGCCGGCGACGCTCAGGCGCGTTCAGGATTACGCCGACGCCGTAATAAACACCGACGTCTCCCGCGTTGACGGAGTGGAAAAAAATCCGGCGCACGTCCGCGCGCTCATGCGGTCGCTTGCGAGAAATATCTCCACATCCGCAAGCATGGTAACCTTGCG
>WQRV01000189.1 GCA_009786575.1 Chitinispirillia bacterium
CGATCGCCCGCCGGAATTACGATATTGCGTTTGATTTCAACGTATAACGCAATCCATGCGTTGCGGGCGACCGGGGACGGTCGCCCCTACGGGCATTATCGGTGGAAATTGCCATTTGGCGCGTATTCCGCCTTTTTTGTCTGAACCTTGATTTACCTGATTAAAGGATTTCCTTGATTAAAAATCAACGTCAAAACACGGATTATTGGTGATTTTGACGTTATCTTTTGACGTTTAATCATGTTAATCCTTTAATCAGGCAAATCATGGTTCAGACAACCCACGGCAACATACCGATAAATTTCCATTTGCCCCGCAAAACATAAAAACAAAAAGTCAAAGGCACGGCCATTGCTGCGTTACACTTCGCTATGGCCGGCGGCTTGCGGTTGCTACGCTGCCGCAGGCCGCTTAGTCCCGAACACAACGCAGCGAAAGCCGGTTTGTCTTGTAGTTGTAGTACCTGTTCACGTAGTTGTTGTTGTAGTTCATGTCCCGGTACCAGGCGTAACTCGCATCGTCCTCCGTGGCGCTCCACCAGCGGCCGCTGTAGCTGTAGCCGGCATTGCTGAAATAGCTGCCGGAACCGCCGTAGCCGCCGGGCAGGGCCGAAAAGCCGTATTCGTCTGTACCGTTCCACCTGCTCTTAGATTTCAACTTCGTTCCTGCGTTATTACTATAATCCCCTGACGCATTAGGATCAACATACTTCACAAGAGTCTCCCACTCATTATCACTCGGTACATGCCAACCGGATGGACAAATACCTTGAATTCCGCTGGGGCTTGACGTTGAACTCGACGCCCCGTTCATTACCGTTGCCCAATTATACAAACGACCGTATAGATCACAATTACCTGAGCTATTGTTGTAACATACGCTGCCGCTCGCGTTGTAATTCAAATTCTCCGCCATCCACGCCTGATTACCGATTTTTACTATGGCATAGGTTTGACCATCTCTGTCATCGGTAAGAGTACCATCCTGATTACATCCCGGATAACTCTGGTTAGCCGCACAGCAAGCCGCAGTAGCCCCATTGGCGCACGGATCTGCAGCGACCGTCTCAAATCTGGCGGTTACCGTCCGTTCCTGCGTCATGGTTACTACGCACTCGCCGTTCCCGGTGCAAGCGCCTTCCCATCCTGTAAACGTATACCCCGAATTCGGCGATGCCGTTAAGGTAACCGGTGTTCCGTGGTCGTATTCGGCCATGTTCGGGTTGCGCGTTACCCCGCCGCCTTCTGATGGGTTTGCGTTGGCTGTGAGGGTATATTTTTTCTGTACGAAGTAGGCGATTACGACTATGTCATCGTTCATGGTCACGGTTGTGGCTGCCGAGGCGTGGTCTGTGATTCCGTCGCCTGACCAGTGCGAGAAGCTGTATCCGTTGTCTGTGTCCGGTGAGGCTATGATATTGACGACGGTTCCGGGTTCGTAGGTTTCCTGCACCGGGTTGTACGATACGTACCCGCCGTTTGAGGAGTGGGTGATGAGCGTGTAGCTTTCCGGGGTGCCGCCGTCTTGCTGTTCGAAGCTGGCGGTTACTGTTCTGGGTTCGGTCATTGATATGGTGGTGGTTTGGGAGTTTTCGTCTTCTACGCCCTCTCCGGTCCATCTTCTGAAGTTGTACCCTTCCGGCGGGTGGGCGGTGATGGTGACTATCGTTCCGGCTATATAATTATCCGCCTCCGGTTCGCGTGATACGTTACCGCCTGCGGTTGCGGTAACGGAGAGGGCATACCGCGGCAGTTGCTGGAAGACGGCGATTACCGCTTTGTTTGCGTTCATTTCCAGCGATATGGCCGCGTCCATATCGTTTGCGATGCCGCCGCCCATCCAGCGTTCGAAGACCCAGCCGTCTGCCGGGGCCGCGGTAATTTCGACGTGCGTTCCCTCCGCGTAGCTGTTGGCCGTTATGGAGCGGGATACGGCTCCGCTGTTATTGGGCGACACGTCCGTTGTGAGCGTGTAGTAGTTCCTGACAAAGCCGTCTTTGTATGCCGGGTTTGTTTCCGAGCAGACCATCAGCGTAATTATTGCCAATAATGCCGACGCCGTAACGCACAGGAATGCGTTTTTTTTACCTTTTAGCATATCCATCTGTCAATATCTCCTTATATATTATTATTACCGGATCAAAATCTGTACCCGATGCCGATACCGGCGGTAAATCTGAGTTCGGATATATAGTCAACGCCGCTGTTGAGCAGCGGTATGTAGAATACCGGCCGCACATCTACTACGCACAGCATTTTCCCCATATAGAACTCAACCCCAGCGTGTCCGCCTATGCCTATGGATACGCCCATTTCCTTATGGACGGCAAAGTCGGGGACGTCGAAGCCTTCGTCGTAGTACCGCGTTTCGTACCCGAATACCGCGAGCCCCGGGCCGGCGTACAGGCTGAACAGTTCGCCGTTGTCGCGCCGGCTATAGGCGGCGAACAGTTCTACGCCCTGATAGTACTTGTAGTCTATATCTTCTGCGCCGTTACCGGCTGTCGCGTAGACGAAGTCGTAGTTATACTCGCGGTAGCCCACGGCGAAGTCGAGGCGGCTGCCCGCTCCCATATTCTGTTTAAGGAACACGTCTGCGGCTGCCGCGTTGCCGTAGCCGAGCCGCAGGCCGGCGGCGTTTCTGCTCTTCTCGGCGGCTCTCCTCTTCTCCTCGGCCAGCTCTTTGGTGGCTTTCTGCGCCTTGGCCTCGGCTGCTGAGGCCCTTTGGCGTTCCTGTTCGGCGGTTTGGGAGGCCACGGCCGCCTTTTGCCGCTCGCGCTCGGCTTCTTCGGCGGCAGCGGCCCTTGCGCGTTCGAGTTCGTCGGCCTCGGCCTTGGCGGCCCTTGCGCTCTCCTCTGCCGCGGCCACGGCAATACGGGAGCGCTCTTCGGCGGCTGCAACGGCGGCGCTGTCGGCCTGCGCCGCGGTACCACGGGTAATTCTCATGCCGAGCATGTTTCCGACCACCTGGCCCGCCACCCCGCGAATCTCGCCCATTGAGCTTAGTGCGCTCTCCATAGAGCTTGTGGAGACTACCTGCGCCGTTACTACGTCTATGATGCGGGCGGAGATCAGTGAGGAGCCGAACGCCTGCGAGAGGTCTACCACGCATACGAACTGCACTCCGGCGCGCATGCCCGCCTGCCGGATCTGCCTCTCGTCTACGGCACCGCTGTGCTGCATGACCTGCTCCCTGTCGATCTGCGCTACGAAATCGTCGGAGCGTTCGACCGCGGTGTACTTGCCGCTCTTGATGAGCGCCTCGAGCATAAACGCCCCGAGCACCTTGTTCTCGCCGGCGGTCTTGGCGCCCGTGACGTAGACGGCAATTTTGGGCAGGTCCTGGGCGGGGGCCGCGGCGGATAGGAGCATAATAATGAATAGGGTTATCCTCTTCATTTAAGGATTCCTGTCTTTGGGGATATGGTGAATGGTAAATTCTCGTGATACCGGTATTGTAGAGACGCAATGCATTGCGTCTCTACGGTGGGATATGCAATAAATGAAAAAATTTCGCAATCCCGGCACGGGCGACCGGGGGCGGTCGCCCCTACGGTGGTATGTGCGCCAAATGAAAATTTGGCGCAAATGTTGCCTTCGACTCCGCTCAGGCAACGGTCCCGGTGGCTGAGCGGAGTCGAAGCCACGGTGGGTGGTACAAATGTAAATTTGTTGTTGTAATGGGTAATAAAAATAAAACGATTTTGTAGGGGCGATCGCCCTCGATCGCCCGTGCCTGAATTGCAAAAATGCGTTTGATTCAACGTATATCGCAACCCATACGCCGGCGGGCGGCCGGGGACGGCCGCCCTTACGGCGGAATGGTGTCCGCCGGGATGCCGGTTTGTTGCGCCCGTGCCGGGTATGTAAATCCGGCATCTTGCTGTTGTCAGGCTTTTCGGGGTTCTTACAAGCCTTGTATTTGTTAAATAAATATATAGGGGGGGGGGGGGGGGG
>WQRV01000190.1 GCA_009786575.1 Chitinispirillia bacterium
CTTTTTTCACACTGAAAACGCAAGTGGCGACCCCACAAGCATAACATAATATCTACAAAAACGTATATCCATCACACCGATAAACCCCAATTTACCGGCCGCTATTAACCGTATTTTCCATTAAATCGGGTGTTGAGCCCAAAACTCTCCGCTTTGTCCCGGCAGCGTCACAGCTTCCGCAGGTACTCCTTGTGCTCTTTTTTGACTTTCTTTAACCCCTTCAAATCCCGCACCACAGCCGCCATATCCCGGCCGCGCTTTTCGTAGAGGCTGTAGTAGAGCGACATGTCAAGATTATAGGTCATCCTTGAGGCTATTACGGCGTTGTTCAGATCGGCCTGCTTTAACCCCTTGTAGCGCTGGGTCCGAAAGAGGGAGTCGTAACTGTTGGCGATATTGGAGCGGAAGCTGCCGAATACCCGCGCTTTCTCCGCCAGCTTGTATTCGCGGGACGAGTCTTGCGCGTAAACGGCGCGCAGGTCATCGTACAGCTCCCGCATCAGGCTGATGTACGTTCTGTAGTCCTCTTTTGACAATACGGCGGCCCTGTATTGGTCGGAGTCTTCGCCGAATTTGCTCTTTACATACAGTAACCCCCCCACGTCGCCCACGAATGTGGCCATCTCTTCGTTCAGCTGTATCTGGCTTTTTATGAAGACTGTCGCGTGGGTCTGTTCGTGGATGATGAGCGAGGCGAGGTCGTAGACGCTGTATTCGGCCATGAAGGAGTAGATGGGGTCGGCGGTTATGCCGAGGGTGCTGAAGGCATCGGCTTTTCCTATTGTTATGTCGTAGCCGCCCTTTTTGGTGATTTTTTTGGCCTCTTTCTCGGCGTCTTTTCTGTCGAAGAAGCCTTTGTAGGGTACGCTGCCCGTAATTGGGAACCACCACTTGTAAAGATCGAAGGTGTCGTCTTTGCAGGCAACGAGGACATCGACCATGTAGTCCCGGCCGGCGTGGACGTATTTGAGGTAGTTTTTGTTGCGTTTGAGGCCGAGGCTGTCTATGGCAAAGGAGCGGATGTCGAGGACGCGGTTCAGGAACTCTTTTGTTTCGGGCGCGGTGCTGCTGTCGCGCAGCATTTTGTTTATGGGGACGGTGCGGAACTGGTACCCGAGGAGCCCTGTCCCCTGTTTGGCGAGGTAGCATCCGTTGCAGAGTATCAGTATGATTACGGGCGGTATCAATACGGATAATCTTCGCATTGGTATTTGCCCCTACCTCCACCTCGGCACAAATATCTCCGGCTCCGGCACTAATATCCCGGCGGCCATGCCTGCGAGCAGCGCAAATATGCCTGCCAGTATGTAGTATCCCGTAAACGGTGCGCCGTCGTCTGCTTTTTCCCCGGATTTAAGCAGCTTTTTCAGGTGGGCTTTCTCTACGATGAAGTACGCCGCGGCCTGCAGGAAGAAGTTTGTGAACCCCCAGCAGAGGGCCATGAGCGGCGCAAACGGCCCGTATTCCCAAAACAGCAGGATGGCCGCCATGTTGAGCAGGGCCACGGCAGAGGCGGCGCCGAACATGCTGTGCAGCTGTTTGGCGCGCAGTTTTTGCAGAATGTTGTAGCGCCTCGCGGCGTCGTACAGTTTCTCCCGCAAAAGCGCGGCGCCATCGAAGCGCAGGCCTTTCCCCTCAAGTATCCTGAAGATCCGGTCTACCATTTTGTGGCCGTTGCGTACATATACGGAGAGCAGGAACGTCCCCTTGGATTCGGCTGATTCGAAGATCATCCACCGCCTTGTGAACGGGGGCCTCGGCAAGCGTATGCCGCTTACTTCGGACAGGTCCAGCGCGTCTATGCGGCCGGCATCCCTCTTGCTGACCTTCAGGCCGTCAATCACTATCGTTTTGTCTTTGCCGGCGCCGCTCAGATGCCTGTATACTATCCGCGCTATGAAGTAGAGGATCGTAGCGGTAGCCGCGTACTTGAAGAGCGGGCCCAGTATGTGCCCCCGCAGGGAGTAGTACCAGACGCTGATGCCCCACAAGGCGAAGAGCACGGGGCCGAAGAGCATGAAGAGGGCTATCTCGAACCGGTACCAGCGGTCGAAACAGCGGAACTGCACCGGGGCCTCCGGCTCGAGGTCTATGTAGTCCGTGCCTTCCATATCATACAGAATATACTTTATTCGCAGGGCCCGCCGCGGAAAATTTTGTTTATATTGCCGCCACCCCCAAAATTCCCCCAAACGCCCCGAAAAACGCCAAAAACACCCCGGCAGCCCCCCGCAGCGCCGCACGGGGCCGGAAAATTCGCAGATTTCTTGACTCCGGCGGCGGTAGAATACTATTTTTATAGAAGTGCCGCCCAAACACAAACACGCGTGCCCATTTTAGCGGGGGGAACCCGGCATACCGCGGTGCGGCCGGGACGCTCGCGGCGAGGCATGGGAGTTTTATGAGAAGCGGGCAGGCCCGGTACGCATCCGGACCCGCCCGCTTCTCGCGTTTTGGCCGATGGTCATAAAAAATTGTGACAATTCCGGGGTGAACACAAGCTTATTGGCATACAGGGGCTTTATGGCGAATATTTTGCTTGTAGACGACAACGATGAGATACTTGAGGCCAACCGCGCCTGCCTTGCCGGGCAGGGGTTTGCCGTGGAGTGCGCGGATACCGGCGTCAAGGCGCTGGCCGCCCTCAACGAGAAACGCTACGACTGCATAGTGCTCGACATACTGCTGCCGGATTTGGACGGCATCGCCATTTGCAAGGCCGCGCGGACGCTGACCGATGCCCCGATCCTCTTCCTATCCTGCCTCGAGGAAACCGCCGACAAGGTGAAAGGGCTCTCCGCCGGCGGCGACGACTACATGGCCAAACCCTACAGCTTGGAAGAGTTCTGCGCGCGCGTACGGGCCCTCATGCGGCGCGGCGAACGCTTAGAACGGGACAACCTGAGCGGCAGCTTCTACATCGACCGCGAAAACCGCCTGATACACGCCTTGGGGAAAACAGTCTTTCTCACCGAGCGCGAATTCATGTTGTTTGAGCTCCTGCACGGGAACCCTGGAGTGCAGTTCTCCAACGAAAACCTCCTGAAAGATATCTGGCAGGGCAACGCGGGAATCAGCGTGGTAAAGGCGCTGGCCTCGCGGCTGCGGCAAAAAATCGAGTTCGCCGAAGAGGTCCTGGGGCGGGTTACAACCTCTTACGGCGTAGGCTACTGCCTCACGCCGCCGCGCAGCGGAAAACAATAGCGCATGCTGAACAACATAATGATACTGGCAACAGCCGCCGCCGCGGTAATAAGCGTTACAATGGGCTATTACGTGCTGTTTAGGCTCAAGAGCACGAAACGGGAATATTTTTTGCTGATGAATTTGTGCATATTCATCATCGCGATGGGGTCTATATTGGAAATGACCGCCTACACGGCCAGCGGCGGCCTTGCGGCCGTCAAGGTTTACTACGTAGGCTCAATGTTCCTCATGCCGATGTTTCTGATGTTTGTGCAGAAATACTGCGAAATCAGGCTGCCGCCAATAGTCAACGCGCTAATTTTTGTAATAGCGGCGGCTGTGGTGCTGCTTGTCTGGACCTCCGACTGGCATACGCTGTACTATACATCCTACGGCTACAACGACACCTCGGCGGTCCGCTCGCTAAACGTCTCCCCCGGTATTATCTACCCGTTTGGGATGGCGCACTCCTACCTCTGCCTGCTCCTCATACTCGCGGTTCTCATTAAAAAAATGCGCGTGTCCGATGGTAAAAAGAAAAGACGCATAGTTATCATTATTATCTGCGCTGTATTGCCGCATCTGTCGTTCGCGTTCAGTTTTATAAACCTCATGCCCATCTCCCTCATGATCTCTATGGCCTGGATATACTTCTCCTTAGTCAAGCACGACCTGCTTGAGAACGAAGAAACCATCCGCTCCCAGATATGGTTCAAGGATATGGTAGCCAACATCTCGCACGACCTCAAAACGCCGCTTACCGT
>WQRV01000191.1 GCA_009786575.1 Chitinispirillia bacterium
GACGAAATCCGGCGGGTGATAGGGATGGTAATCACCGAGCGCGGGCTGATACCGGAAGACGCGGAGTACCACCACCGGTTCACGCTCTACGACATAAAAACCGGTGTAGCATTGACGGACCTGATCGAGGTCCACACGCTGGAATTAGCTAAATTACCGAAAGAAAACGACGGCAGCGGCCTGTGGCGCTGCCTTAAACTGTTAAACGCCGAAACCCGAGAGGAGCTGGATATGATAGCGGAAATGAGCCCCGAGCTGAAAAAAGCCGCCGGCATAATGAAGGCGTACTCCGAACTTGACCCGAAGACTCGCCGCGAGTACGAACTGCTCATGCTGGCGGAGATGGACGACAGGGTGAGGCTGAGGGCGGCGAAGAAGGAGGGCAGGGCCGAGGGTATGGCCGAGGGTATGGCTCAAGGTATGGCCAAAATCATCGCCCTGATCGAAAAAGGCGTACCGCTTGAAGAAGCCAAAAGGCTCCTCGGCGTCAGGGAGCAAAAGGATAATTTGTAGGTATGTTTTTGATGTTGGTGGCGTTGCACGCAACGCCCCTGCGAATTGGGTTTTATATCCATCATACAGCCCAAAAAAACAACGGCAAACAAAAATTTCCCGCGTCACAAACAGATATTATCGGCGATGGCCCCAAATTTCGCCGGCCCTATGCCTTTCACCTTTAATAGGTCCTCCTTTTTGCGGAAGGGGCCGCTTTTGGCGCGGTGGCTGATTATCCTTTGGGACATTGCGGGGCCGATGCCTTTTAGCGTTATCAGCTCGGCCTGGTCTGCTGTGTTGATGTTTACGCATGGGGGCGGTGCGGCGGGCGCCGGCGTTGATTGTTTTGGCGCGGCGTCTGGGCCGATGAGGCCGGTTGCCCCAGGGGGGAGGAGGGTGTCTAACGGTATCTGGCGGCCGGTGCTATCCTCTATTAGTACTGATGACGGCTGGCTGTTGCCGGCGGCGGAGTAGTTAAACCCGGCTAATGCGAAGGCCAGGCTTGCCAGCGAGAGGTTGAGAATAGAGATGCCTGTTTGCCATTTCACGGCCCGCCCGGCGCGCCGATTACCTTCGGCACCGCGAAGTGGCCCTTCTTTACGGAGGGGCCGTTTGCTAAGGAGGTTTCCGGATCGAGAGACGGGGTCTCGATGTCGTCTCGCAGGGGGTCGTGCAGCGGGGCGAGGAAGCACGTAGGCTCCACGCCGGACACGCCGGCCTCGTCGAGCGCCCTGATGTGGCCGATTATGGCCCCAAGCTGCGCCGTGAGGTCCGCGATCTCGCCCTCGGTCAGCTCGAGGCGGGCGAGGGCGGCCGTGTGGAGTACCTGTTCTCTGTCTATCATAACTGTGCCCTTTATTCGTTGCGCTATTGCCTGGACCTTAAAATCAAGGCTCAGACAGTAATATAAAATATTTCACTCCAGCTTTGCAAATTTTGCCATTAATTTTCTCCGCTGCCCGTCGCCGAAGAGGACGGTGATTTTGGTGTCGGGCCCGAATCCGCTGATGGCGGTGATTTTGCCGCGGCCGTAGGTTTTGTGGGTGACCGTCTGGCCCATGCGGTACTGCGGCTCGTACTCCTGGGAGAACTCGTCGTAGGCGGGTGGCGGGTGGCGTTTGGGCGGTGCGTCCGGCGCGGGCGTGCGGGTAGGGGCGGACGCGCCGGCAGGGCGTTTTGGGGGAGGGTAGGATGGCGCCGCCCCCGCCGTTTTGCCGAAAGCTGCCGCCCTCGCCGGGCTTCCGAAGAAGGCGGCGCTGTTGGAGAAGGTGTATAGCTCCTGGGGGATGTCGTCTATGAAGCGTGACGGGTCGCTGGGCTGGATGCTGCCGAAGCGGAAGCGCTGGTCGGCGTGGCAGCACTCCAGGGCCTCCATCGCGCGGGTGCACCCTACGTACAGGAGGCGGCGCTCCTCCTCGATTTTGGCCTCGTCGTCGAAGTTCTGGCGCGAGGGGATGATGCCGTCTTCCACGCCCACGATGAAGACGTTTCTGAACTCGAGCCCCTTGGCGCAGTGCAGCGTCATGAAGTTGACGGCGTTGTCCTCGCGGTTCCAGCCGTCTACGTCGCCGGCGAGCGTTACCTCCTCGAGGAATTTGGAGAGCGTGCCGCCCGCGTTGTCTTCGTACCAGGCAGACAGGGCGTTCATTAGCTCGTTTACGTTTTCCACGCGCGCCGCCTCCTCCTCCGATACCGCGGCCTTCCCGGTCAGCATGTCCATGTAGCCGGTGTGGTGCAGCATGTCTTCGAGTATCTGCGCGGGGGGGGCCTCCTCCTCCATAGACCGGTACAGGAGTTCGAAGGTTTCCCGCAGGTCAATAAATCCCTTGACGGCGCGGGAGGGCATCGACTCGGCGTACCGCTGCATTACCGCCTCCAAGAGGGACAGGCCATGCTGCTTTGCGGCGGATGCCAGCTGCTCCCTGGCCTTGTCGCCGAGCCCCCTCGCCGGGAGATTCATTATCCGCTCGAAGCTCACGTCGTCTTTGGGGTTGACAAGGAGGCGCAGGTAGGCCATGCAGTCCTTGATCTCCATCCGCTCGTAGAAACTTGTGCCGCCCACCAGCACGTAGGGGATCTTGCGCTTGCGGAACGCCTCCTCGAACACGCGCGACTGCGAGTTGGTGCGGAACAGCACGGCGATGTCGGTCCCCGGCATGCGCTGTATCAGCTTCCCGCACTCGCCGGCCACGTAGTCCGACTCCTGACGGTCGTCGCGGAAGCGGTTGATCTTTACCGGGGCGGCCGGCGGCTCATTCGTCCACAGCTCCTTGCGCGCGCGTATCTTGTTGGGTTTGATTGCCGCGTTGGCAAACTTGAGGATCGCGCTTGTCGAGCGGTAGTTCTGCTCGAGCTTGAAGGTCTTGGTGTTCGGGAACTCCTTCTCGAACGAGAGGATATTCTCGATCATCGCGCCGCGCCAGCCGTAGATGCTCTGGTCGTCGTCGCCTACCGCGAAGATCTGTTTGTGCTTCATAGAGAGCAGGTGGACGAGGCAGAACTGCGCGCGGTTGGTGTCCTGGTACTCATCGACCAGCACCCAGCGGAACATCTCCTGGTACTTCTCGCGGATCTCCCCGTTCTGCCGCAGCATGTAGACGGTGTTGGAGATGAGGTCGTCGAAGTCCATGGCCTGCTGGTCTCTGAGCGCCTTCTGGTAGGCGCGGTAGAGCTTGGCCACCTCGCGGTCGCGGAAGCCCGATACCGACGCCTCGAACTCGTCGGGCGTTACGCAGGCCGACTTGCGCGACGATATGATTGACAGCAGGTACTTGGCCGGCGTAGCCTTCTCGTCGAGGTCGAAGGCCGGCATGAGCCGCTTGATCACGGTGAGCTGGTCATTTGTGTCGTAGATTGAGAACGGCTGCGTGTACCCGATGGCCTCGGCCTCGCGGCGCAGGATGCGGCAGCACAGCGAGTGGAAAGTGCCGATCCACAGCCCCGCGGCGGGCGCGTTTATGAACTTCTCCACGCGCTCGCGCATCTCGCGCGCCGCCTTGTTGGTGAACGTGGCCGCGAATATCCGCGACGGGTACACGCCACGGTCGATGAGGTACGCGATCTTGGCCGTAAGCACCCGCGTCTTCCCCGTACCCGCCCCGGCAAACACTAATTCCGGCCCGTCAAGGTAGGCCACGGCCTCGCGCTGCACGTCGTTTAAGGCCAGAGAGTCTAAAATTGTTCCATCCATAAATTAACCGCAATCCTTTTTGCGCGTATCCCGCCGTAGAGACGCAATGCATTGCGTCTCTACAACACCGGGCCGAAACAAATTATCATTTGTCCTATACATTAACATTACCGGTATTGCACAAAAACCGCCTGTAGGGGCGGCCGTCCCCGGTCGCCCGCAACGCATGAATTACAATATCACGCAAAATACACCAACAATCCAACGTAGGGGCGTTGCGTGCAACGCCCCGTGATGCGGTGAT
>WQRV01000192.1 GCA_009786575.1 Chitinispirillia bacterium
CAGGGAAAAATCCAGCAATGACAGGCCGGCGGCAGAGCCCGTACCGCAGACGCGGGCGGCCGCCGGTACAATAGCGGTCCCCGACTTTGTGGCGCTCGATGTGGAGACTACGGGGCTTGATTTTAAGCACGACCGGGTGATAGAGATAGGCGCGGCGCGGTTTGTGGACGGCAAGCCGGAGAGGGAGTTCGTGACCTTCATCAACGCCGGTGTGCCGATACCGGACCACATCACGCGGATAACGAATATCACCGGCGAGGATATCCGCCACGCGCCGAAGTTCGCCGATATCGCGATGGAGCTTCTGGAGTTCATCGGGTCGTTGCCGGTGTGCGGGCACCAGACTGAGTTCGATCTGACGTTTATAAACGCGGAGCTCAAGCGGGCGGCGTTCCCCGAGATCACCCCGCAGATTATCGACACCGCGCTGATGTCGCGGGTACTATTGCAGCACGTGGGGCGGTTCTCGCTCAAGCACGCTTGCGAGGCTTCCGGGGTTACGCTGAATAACGCGCACAGGGCGCTGCATGACGCGAAGGCGTCCGGGGAGCTTGCGGTTAAGCTGATACCTAAGCTGGGGGACTTGCCCCTTGAGGTACGGCAGGCGCTGGCGGCGTTTGCGCCGGGGTCTATGTTTAAGACGCTGGCGATACGGAGTTTGTTTGGGGCGAGGTACGGCGTTAATCTGAAGACGGGCGAGCCGTTGCCGGCGCAATTGCCGAAAGTTGACACGCCGGAGTGGTTCTTGCGGGTTGACAGGGGGGATATCGTAAAGATATTTGGGGATTGCGCCGGTGCGGATGGCGTCAATGCCAATAATATTGGTGATATCATCAAGGGGTTTACGCCGCGTCCGGCGCAGATGGAGATGGCGCTTAATGTTGCGGACGCGCTTAATGATAACGGCATACTTGTGGCGGAGGCCGGTACGGGTACGGGGAAATCCCTCGCGTACCTTGTGCCTGCTGCGTTTCACGCGCTGAAGAATAATTGCAGGGTGATAATATCAACGCATACGCGCAACCTTCAGGATCAGTTGATCGGCAAGGACATACCCGCTGCGGCGGCGATATGTGAAAGGTTCGATTTTGATTCGAAGGGAGCAAACGGCGGGGCATCGGCATCGGCGCAGCAAAAAAGAACTTTGCGCTACACCAAGCTGAAAGGGCGCGGGAACTATCTGTGCCGGAGCAGGTTTTACAAACTCCTGCGCGGCGAGACGGGCAACCTCTCCCCGCGCGAGCGCAACGCGGTTTTGCCGCTTGTCGTCTGGTCGCAGTATACCGTATCGGGAGACGTGGAGGAGCAGACGTTCTTCAACCCCAGGTGGTTCTTCAAGACGTGGAACATGGTGTCTGCCGACAGCCAGGACTGCGCGGGGCGGCGCTGCCCGTACAGCCAGACCTGTTTCCTCAACCGCGCGCGGCAGCTGGCGCAGACGTCGCACATCGTTGTAATAAACCACGCTTTATTTTATTCCGATATCTGCTCGGAGACATCGTTTCTGGGGAGCGTGGGGTCAATAATTTTCGATGAGGCGCACCACCTCGAGTCAAGCGGGCATCAGCACTTGCGGACGGAGTTCGACACCAACCGCACTACGGCGTTTCTCGACAAATTGCAAAATTTGTTACAGACGGTATCTGCCTGTAAAGACGCCGCAGATACCAAAGATTTCGAGAAAGAGCTGAAAAACCACCTCAAGCACCTCCGCAAACGCGCGCCGGACCTCTTGCATGAGCTTGACAAATGGGCATCGGCCGCCGCTCCGGGGTCTGAGGGGGAATACCAGATACCCATCTTCGAGAACTCTTTGGAACGCCTGCTCGAACCGGCGGTATTCGACATCACCCTGAGCGAGCTGCAAGACTCTTTCCACCAATTCAGGCAGGTTTTATCGGCGGCGGACAAGAATAAGGCAGACGAGCTGCGGGAAGTAACGTCGGCCTGCGCGGAGCAGACGTCGCAATTAAGGGCTGACCTCCAGTATCTCATAGCGGCCAGGACGGACGAACACGTTTTCTGGCTCGAGGGCAGCCACGAGAAAAAGTGGACGAAGCTCTGCGGCGTGCCGCTCGACATCAGCGCCCTGCTCGCCGAAATCTGGGAGCGCTGCAACGGCGGGATCGTTTTTACATCCGCGACGCTTGCGACGGGCGCGGCGCAGGAATCATCTCAGGACCCGGTACAGGAATCAGCGCAGCGGCCCTCAAAAAAACCGGCGCAATCCTCTACCGGCTACTTCAAGCGCGCCGCCGGGCTCGAGGGCCTGGCCGGCAGGGTAACATCGGTCATCCTGCCAAGCCCATACAGCATGGATCAAACGCTCTTCGGCGCATTCCGCACCTGCCCTGAGCCCGACAGCCCGGCCTACCCGGAATTCGCCGCCGGCGCCATCGCGGCCATACACTCGAATTTCGGCAAGAACATCCTCGTACTCTTCACCTCGAACGCGATGCTGAACAACGTCTACTCGCACCTGAAATCGAGGCCGGAGGTAGACAGGAACAACATTCTGGCGCAGGGGTTCGGGGGCAACAGGAACGCGATACTGGAGCAGTTCAAGGCGCAGAGCGGAATGATTTTATTGGGTACCGATTCATTCTGGGAGGGGATAGACGCGCCCGGCGAGGCGTGCGAGGCGGTGATCATCCCGCGGCTGCCGTTCCCCGTACCCACGCACCCGCTAACGCAGGCGCTGGGCAAGCGGATGGAGGAACTTTACGGCAGCTCGTTCTTCTCCTACTCCGTGCCCGAGGCGATAATAAAATTCAGGCAGGGGGCAGGGCGGTTAATTCGCACGGATACCGACAGGGGGGCCCTTATTGTGCTTGACAACAGGATATTGACAAAAGGCTACGGCAAGCAGTTTTCGAGGGCGCTTGGGGGAACACTTAATGAGTTTGCCGGTGTTGACGGGATGGTGGGGATGATGCGCGATTTTTTCGCGCAGCCTTTGGCGGGTAATTCCGGCACGGCGCCCTCCAATACAATTAATGGCGGAAAGGGCTTTAAGGAATCAAAGGTTACTTATGTGCCTTTTGAGGATTTATGAGGGGGAGAGATACCATGAAAAAAAATATCGCGGGGGTCAGTCCGTTGAGGCGTAAACTGTATCAATACATCACCATAGCAGCAATTATAGCGCAGACTCTGGCGCTGCCGTCCTGCTCGGTCTACTCGTTCAGCGGCTCTACCCTGCCGGGGCACATAAAAACGGTGGAGCTTCCGGTCTTTGAGAACAAGACGCTTGAGCCGGGTATCAACGACGACGTTACCACCGAGCTCTCCCGCGAGGTCATGAGCAGCCAGCTGCGCCCGGCGAACGAAGACGCCGACGCGGTCATCCGCGGCGCCGTGACCCGCTACACCAACCAGCCACACACCTTCGGCGCGGGGGGGACAGAGGTAAACGTAGAGCAGTACATAGTTAAGGTGTCGGCAGAAGTAGAATTTTACGATAACCGCAAAAATGAGCAAATCTACAAGGGTACCGTCTCCGGCGATGGGCTATACAACTTTGAAACTGAGGACGAGCAGACGGGGCGTACCAAGGCCATTAAGGACCTTGTTGAAAAGATATTTCAGAATTCGGTGCAAATTTGGTAGGAGCGTTTAGGGCCATAGGGGGGCTATCCATCGCGTTCGCAACGAAAGATGTGCCTGTGATATAGAAAAACAAAAAGCGCCGCTTTTTTCCGCGGCGCGAGAGTGTAAATAGTTTTCTGTAAAGAATAGATTCCGAATGATATATATTATATTAAACCTAATCATTTGGGAGGTATTTCATGGCAGTACGTAAGCTG
>WQRV01000193.1 GCA_009786575.1 Chitinispirillia bacterium
GATTAACATGATTAAACGTCAAAAGATAACGTCAAAATCACCGATAATCCGGGTTTTGACGTTGATTTTTAATCAAGGAAATCCTTTAATCATGTAAATCATGGTTCAGACAAAGAAGGCGGAATACACGCCAAATGGCAATTTCCACCGATAATGCCCGTAGGGGCGACCGCCCCCGGTCGCCCGCCAACGCACGGATTGCGGTATACGTTGAAATCAAACGCAATATCGCAATTCCGGCGGGCGATCGAGGACGATCGCCCCTACAAAATCGTTTTGTTTCTGTCGAAACCGTATATCCAATACAACAATAAACCCCAATTTACCCCATCCACCCGCCATGATATATCTCCCACCAGCCTCCTCTGCGATAAAAATTTTTACCTGTTTACTGTTGATTTTTCACTATTTTTGTACTATACTATAATTTCAGGGTGTCTTGACATCCGGCAATTCCGATAAAAATCATCTGGCTTCAAGGGGGGAGCTGCGTATGGTTATTTAATCCGATGGCGGCCCATGCGCTGGCCTTACTTTCCGTATCTCACTCTCTTTACGCGCCGTACCATGTATTTGGGCTCAAATAGGGTTCAAAAACCGGCGCAAACAAAAATGTTTACAGGGGGGCATTTTTATGCTGAACAATGTAAAGGTAGGTTCAAAACTGATCGCGGGGTTCCTCGCGGTCTCGGCGATTGCCGCGTTTATAGGCTTTATGGGGATAACGAGCGCAAGCAAACTTAACAACATGATAGACGAGATGTACACCCAGCGCCTCGTGGGCGTCAGCGTCGCCGACGACATCAACATCTATCTGGCAATGATGCGCACCGCCATACGTACCATCCAGTCGGGCAGCGACGAGCAGTACAAGAGCCAGCTGGAGATCATCAGGAAAGCCGATAAGGACATCAACGAGCTGATTGAGAAACTCGAGCCGCTTTTAGATACCAAAGAGGGAAAGGACCTTTTGACGAATATAACCACGGAATACCGTACATTTGTGAATCTGTCGGAGGTAGTGATAAAGACGACCGATAACTTTGACGAACGGGCCAACCTCGACCCGGCCCTCGAAGCGGCGCTCGACGCCACTAAGGAGCCGGCCATAAAAGCGGCCGATATGGCGATGCGGCTCGTAAGGCTTATAGAGGCGGCCGCGAGCGAGACTAACAACGAGAGCACGAAGATGTACAAGTCCGTGTCGGCCCTGCTCGCCGCCCTGCTGGCGGGCGGCGTCCTTATAGGCGTGTTTCTGGGCATCTTCCTGTCGCGCAGCATCAGCAAGCCGCTCAACAGGGTCGTGGAGAATTTGCAGGAGATGGGCGGCGGGAACATGAGCTCGCGGCTTGGCATGAACCGCGGCGACGAGCTGGGCATCATGGCCGCCGCGATGGACAACTTCTCGGATTACCTCCAAAAAGAGGTAGTGGGCACGATGAAGATGATCTCGGAGGGCGACCTGAGCGCGAACGTCCCCGTGGCCGGCCCGAAAGACGAGATCGGCCCGGCGCTGAAAAACACCGTAGAGTCCCTGCGCGCCCTCATCATAGACGACGGCGGCCGGGTGCTCTCGGCAGCCGCCGGCAAGGACCTGACGCAGCGCCTCGAGCGGGAGTACACGGGCGAGTTCGCGCGGATGAAGGGGAACATAGACTCGGTGGTAGCGAGTTTGGACGAGGCCATGAGCCAGGTCGCCGACGCTGTTTCGCAGGTGTCAAGCGCCAGCGGCCAGATATCGGACGGCGCGCAGTCGCTGGCCGAGGGGGCCAACGAGCAGGCCAGCTCGCTTGAGGAGGTGTCGTCGAGCCTTGAGGAGATGTCGTCCATGACCAAGCAGAACGCCGGCAACTCAACGCAGGCGAAAACCCTGGTCGGCGAGGCAGGCGAGTCCGCCAACGAGGCCACCGCGGCGATGGAGCGGATGGCCGAGGCGATAAAGCAGATCAAAACGTCGTCCGACAATACGGCCAAGATATTGAAAACTATAGACGACATAGCGTTCCAGACGAACCTCCTCGCCCTGAATGCCGCCGTAGAAGCCGCCCGCGCGGGCGAGGCCGGCAAGGGGTTCGCCGTGGTAGCCGAAGAGGTCCGCAACCTCGCCATGCGCTCCGCCGAGGCCTCCAAAAGCACCGCCGACATGATAGAGGAATCGGTGAAAAACGCCGACAGCGGCGTACAGATCACCGAGGATGTGGCGCAGGCGCTCGACAAAACGGTGGAGAAGTCGAACAAGGTCGCCCACCTGATCGCCGAGATCGCCGCGGCGAGCAACGAGCAGGCGCTGGGCATCGAGCAGGTCAACACGGCCGTGGCATCCATGAACCAGGTGACCCAGCAGAACGCGGCGAACTCCGAGGAGTCGGCGAGCGCGGCGGAAGAGCTGTCGAGCCAGGCCGCGGAACTGGCGAACCTCGTAGCCACCTTCACGATCAGCTCGTCGCCAGTCGGCAAATCGCCCACATTAAGGATGAGGGCGCAGATGCCGGCGGGGGGCAGCGGCAAGACCATCCGCATGGCCGCAATCCCCGACAGGAGGACGCAGTCCATGCCGGCGGCAAGGGGCGTGAAAAACGTAAAAGCCGAGGCGGTCATCCCTTTGGACGACAGCGAATTGATGGACTTTTGACGCGGCGGTAAAAAAATGCCCTTCCCGCCTGCGGGAGGGGCGCCTTGCGGCTGGCGGACGGAAGGAATGGATTCCTGATTTCCGCTACGCCGGCCGCGTATATACAAAACGGTTAACTATTATCCCCGCCCCGCCCTGCAACTGCACGACAGCCGTGATGTTGCCGGACGGCGCGGGGATAATAGTTAACCGGTGAATCTATAAATTCGGCATCTCAGACAAAAACGGCCTGCCGGGCCGGATTTTGAACGTAAAATAAAAAAAAGTAAAAAAGTATTGACTTTCGATGCCACTTTGACGTATATTATAGTAGTGCTTGGGACGTTTTCCTTAAAAAACCGGTAAAAAAGATATATCGCGAGGTGGAGCAGTCCGGTAGCTCGTTGGGCTCATAACCCAAAGGTCGTAGGTTCAAATCCTGCCCTCGCTACCATATAAACCCCTGTAAAGTCAACGGCTTACAGGGGTTTTTTGTTTTTAAATAGCCTCATGCGGATTGCAGAACCTTGCTCCCGCCTGGTTTTCGTGCGCGTTTGCGGGGCTTTTGCGGACGCAGGTCCCCTATGTAGAGGGTCTTGCCCAAAGAGGTTAGAACTTTTAAGACGGTGTCTAACTGCGGGCTTGTACTCCCTTTTTCCATGCGGGCAATAATTGGCTGCCGGACGCCGCTCATAATCTCGAGCTTCTTTTGGGATATACCTTTTTTGGCTCTCGCATTGGCAATTTCAATCATAAGAGCCACGCGCAGGTCGGATGCAGCTATTTCCTCCGGCGAAAATATTTCGCTCTCAACCTCATCCCAACTGCGCCCTACGGGACTGACCGGTTTCCTGTTCATTGCTTATTCCTTTCCCTAAAGTCAGATAAGTTACGCATTGCCTTGTCAATCTCTCGCTGCGGCGTTTATAACTATCCCACCCTCGTCTATCCGCGTAAAAAAACGGCTCTACTCCCATTCTATTTGGTAAATGATAATTTAGCGAAGCTAAAATCAAAATAAAATTCAAATTTAGCGTTGTGTTGCCGTTGATTGTCTGAACCATGATTTGCCTGATTAAAGGATTAACATGATTAAACGTCAAAAGATAACGTCAAAATCACCGATAATCCGGGT
>WQRV01000194.1 GCA_009786575.1 Chitinispirillia bacterium
CCTGCTTAAAGAGGTCGGCAATCTTGAGGTCAATGGCCGCCTGCTTAATTATTGCGTCGTAGTCTTTCATATACCCCTCCTTCTGTAAGAATTCAAAGTTTTCGCATAATACCGTTTTTAACCAAATGGACAAGTGTTCCCGGTACTCTTCACCCTTTTCGTAAAGTTCCACGAACCTCTTCGCCCCGGCGTGGCCTATGTCGCAGTTCAGGTCTTTGAGCAGAAACTCGCTGTCGGGAAGTTCTGAGCTTACTACTACCTGTACCGCCAGCGACTTTTCAGGGGCAACACCCTTATACATAATATAATATATCCCGGGTTCTTTTTGCAATACCCTGTAATCTAAATCTTTTTCAAGGGTTTCGAACAAGTTTTTCGGCTTTTTGAAGCAAACTATGGTTGCGCTCATATCGGTCAGGCTGACCTGTTCCTGCGAGGCATAGAGGCCGGCGTAGCCGTGTACCACCTTGTCGAAGACCTCCATTGTTGGCGGGTTATCGACAGGGCTCTTATATTCCAAGATGTTGTGGCTGCGAAAGATACGTGCCCAGCAACGGTCTATTTTGAGGCCCGGCTTCTTTTTGATGATGAGTATATCTATCCGCAGCGATTGCTTGGACAGGTGCTGTTCCTCCCTGAGCGTGAGCCCGTCGTCTTTTTGGTACTCCCGTAGGTAGTGCCCAAAGGCGATGAACGCCGCCGGGTGGAACGGCGTGGGCGGCTTGCGCCTGGGCTTTTGGGCCTCAGTGCCAACGGTATTAACGGCTTTTTTAGGCATGGCAACTGCACTTTCCGCGATAATGCTATCGCACGGGTCGTATTGTGACATTTTGGTACAACGGAAAAGTGTAGAGATTCGCCGCTATCTTTCAAGCAACCGGAACCGTAGCCCCGTTTTCAAACGAGAAAGAGAGAAAAATTCCAAAAATCAACCAAGAAAAAACCGCAATCGTCCACGCGGTATTTATAATATAATTGATGGGATACTGGGATGCAAGAAAAAAATTATGAACGCTGAATTAATCTTTTGACTCACCCGCGTACCGATGAAGCGAACTTCACCGATGCCGGGCGGCGAGTACTCTTATAGATGCGAATGCTTCGGCGGCCGAGTTGTGAAAGCCGGTGATTGCATGCTCCCGCCGGTGCCGCACGGGGCCTCTTTTCCCCTGCATATGGTACCACGACAGCTCAATGCACCCACAAAACATAATCCCATAGTGTTTTTAAAAAGCAACGCCAATTCCGAGTTCCGATGAACGCGAACCTTTCCCTCACCGCCGCTCCAGCGCCAGATTGTTGGTACAGGCCTGCTGGACGGAGTCTTCGCCGAGGAACACGGTTGATTTCACGATTGTGCCGAGGCCTATCTGTGAGCGGATTTCGAAACTGTCGGAGGCGCGCTTTATGTTGGGGAGGCCGAGGCCCGCGCCGAAGCCGAGGCTTCTTATCCAGTCGGTGGCGGTTGAGAAGCCCTCTTCCATAGCTTGGTCTACGTCGGGGATGCCGGGGCCGGTGTCTTTGGCGGTGATTTCGACCTTGTCGTTGCCTACGTAGCACATCAGTTTCCCGCCGTCGGAGTGGGCTACCATGTTTATTTCCAATTCGTAGCTCGCTATGGCCACCCGGCGTATCAGTTTGGGGCTGAGGCCGCGCTCTTTGAGCACGCGGCGGATCTCGTTGGAGGCGCTGCCGCCGTTTTCGAAGTCGAACTTTTTGATGCTGAACTCGCGGTAGTACCGCCCGCTGCCCGCGCTTCCATGAGGCGTGGCGGGGGAGGCGGACGGCTGCTCGGTTTCGATGCGGTTGACTTCCTTGTTCATCTCGAAGAGCACCTTCGACATGATGTCGCCGGCGGTTACGATGCCGACTAATTTTTCCTCCCGGTTAAGGACGGGGAAGCGGCCGAAGCCGTATCGCTCGAACCATGATATGGCGAATGTCAGCGGCATGTCGTCTTCGAGGACTATGAGGTTGCGCACCATGTGGCCCTCTACGGTGTCTTCGATGTAGCCGAAGTCGAGCGCGCGCAGGATGTTGTCTATGCTTATGAGCCCGAAGAGGCGGCCGTCTTCGGCTATGGGTACGCCGGAGATCTGGCGGGTCTGCATGATCTTCTGTACCTGGCGCAGGGTGTCGGTCCGGGCGGCGGTGATGGGCTCGTCGGTCATCACGTCGCGCACCTTGAGCTTGAAGATGATCTCGAGTGTGAGGAGCGACGAGCGCGACGGCTCGAGCAGGGATTGGCTCTTGGTTAAGGGCATGGGCTACCCCGCGTCCCGCTCCATGAGCTTGCCCAGCAGCACGCAGCTCTCGAACTTGGCCAGCGGCGAGTGGAGCAGCGTTACGTCGAGCTCCTCGGCCAGCTTGCCGATCTTCTCGGCCAGCGGCTTGTTCTGGGCTATGACCACCCCGGCGGCGTCTACCATGGAGGCGGTGCGGATGGCCTGGTCGGTGGAGAGGGAGGTGACTAAGAGCGGTACCGGCTTTTCCATCATCAAAACGTCGCTCATAAGGTCGGAGACGATCACGCTCTCCGGCTCGATGGTGTCGAACGTGGAGGATTTGCAGATCACCCGCGCTTTCAGGGTGGCGACGATGTCGTCAAATTTCATCATTTTGGGCCTCGACAAGCTAAAAAATGCCACAGAGAGTATAAATATAGTTTATGCCGGGCGGCGGAGATGGATTTTTTTGAAAAAATATTGTAACGCCCGGGATACGGCCTGCGGCGGCGTTTGGGGGGAACCGGGTATTTTGGGGCGCGTCCCTTGATATCCCGGCAGTTATAATGTAGGTTTATGGCAGGGGCGGGCGGATGCAAGGCCGCGCCTTTGGATGGGGCCGTTGGCCGCTTTTTGGGGAATGAATTATATGATGGTATTGGGTATGGCGGCAATAATCTTTTTAATATGATTTAGTTCAGAGGAGCTTGCGGGATGAACGTACTGGCCGGCGGTAAAAGCAGGCGTGCTGCAGGCCGCGTTGTTGGCGCGGTGATGGCGGTGGTACTGTTGTCGGTTTCAGCGGTTAACGCGCAGGAGGGGAGTTTTACAGATGAGCGGGATGGGAAGACGTACCGTACGGTGAAGATTGGGAATCAGACGTGGATGGCGGAGAATCTCAATTATAAGACCGGTAATTCCGTCTGTTACGATAATGAAGAAAGTAA
>WQRV01000195.1 GCA_009786575.1 Chitinispirillia bacterium
CACAAGGAGCGCCCGTGGTGGGAGTGGGAGCCGCAGTACAAGCTCCGCAAGGCCGACGCCCTCAATGCCATCTCCGAAAAATACGCAAGCGACATACGCTACCACAAGTTCCTGCAATTCCTCTTCGACAAGCAGTGGAAAAAGGTGCGCGCATACGCCGCGGAGAAAAAAGTGCTGCTGATAGGCGACGTCCCGTTCTACACCGCCTACGACAGCTCCGACACATGGTCCGAGCCGTCGCAATTCCTCTTTGACAAGGACGTGAAACCCATAGACGTAGCCGGCGTGCCCCCCGACTACTTCAGCGAAACCGGCCAGCTCTGGGGCAACCCGCTTTACAGGTGGGAAGCTATGAAGAAAGACGGCTACACGTGGTGGCGCCGCCGCATCGAAAAGACGCTGGCGCTTGTCGACTACATCCGCATAGACCACTTCCGCGCCTTCGACACCTACTGGGCCGTCCCCTACGGCAGCCCCACGGCCGCGACGGGGGAGTGGCGCAACGGGCCCGGCCTGCAATTCTTCGACACGATAAAGAAAGCGCTCGGGGAGCTCCCGTTCATCGCCGAGGATCTGGGCGAGATCACGCCGGGAGTCATCAAGCTGCGGGATGATATCAAAGCGCCGGGGATGAAAATCCTGCAATTCGCGTTTGACGACAATACCGAAAACCCGTACCTCCCGTACAACATCCCCAAAGACAGCGTGACCTACACCGGCACGCACGACAACGACACGTCGCTCGGCTGGTTCAAGTCCCTGACCAGCGCCGGCAGGAAGCGCGTCTGCGGATACCTCGGCTGTGTCCAGGCCGAAAAAACATTCATAGACGCCATGCTCCGCTGCGCCCTCGGCGCGTCGTCGTGGCTCTGCCTGATCCCCATGCAAGATGTGCTGGGCCTCGGCGGCGACCACCGCATGAACACCCCCGGCAAGATGTGGGGCAACTGGCAGTGGCGCCTCACCAAAACCATGCCCGCCGCCGCGAGAATGAAACACCTCGCCGGCCTGACGAAAGTCTACGGCCGTGCGCGTGGTAATTCAGGCGCTGACTGACGGTAGTATGATTCGCGGCGGTGGGTTCGGTTCCCGCCGCCGCTATTTTGCTGCCCGGTATTATATTAAAAAAATTACAGTTTGACATTTCGTACCCCATTATGGTATAATATAATATGGGTATATGTATCCACAGTCCACCGCCACCTCTCACCAAAGGACGGTTTATATGAACATAAAGTTTTGCGGCGCCGCGCAGACGGTAACCGGGTCACAGATACTCCTTGGCATCAACGGGCGCAAGATTTTGCTCGAGTGCGGGCTGTTTCAGGGCCGGCGGGCGGAGAGCTACGAGCGGAACCTGAATTTCCTGTACGACCCCTCCGAGGTAGACGCGGTGATCCTGAGCCACGCGCACATCGACCACAGCGGGAACATCCCCAATTTGGTGAAGCAGGGGTTCAAAGGGTCCATCTTCGCCACGCCGGCGACCATCGACCTGTGCAAGATAATGCTGCGCGACTCAGCGTTTTTGCAGGAGAAGGACCTCGAGTGGGTAAACGTCATCCGCCGGCGGCAGCACCTGCCGGAGATGCCGCCGGTATACACGATCGGCGACGTGGAGCGGGCGATGGACCTCTTCGTGGGGGTAGACTTCAACCGGGAGTTCACGGTAGCGCCGGGCGCGGTGGCTATGTTCCGCGACGCGGGGCACATTCTGGGGTCGGCGGGGATACACCTCGAGATCGATGGCGCGGGGCCGAACGGGAAGCCGCTGCGGCTTGGGTTCTCCGGCGACATCGGGCGGCCGAACCTGCCTATTACGAACGATCCCAATGTGCTGCGGGATCTGGATATGCTGATTATGGAGTGTACCTACGGGAACCGGCACCACGACGGCTTTGGCGAGGTGGAGGAGGAGCTGGCAACGGCAATCAGGGAGACGGCGGAGCACGGGGGGAAGGTCATCATCCCGTCGTTCGCCGTAGGCCGGACGCAGATACTTGTCTACGTGCTGCATAAACTGTTTAACCAAAACAGGCTGCCGGAAATCCCCATATATGTGGACAGCCCGCTGGCATGCGACGCGACAAGCGTGTTTCGGGACTACCTGCACTATTTGGACAGAGAAACGAAGCGCGTGTTCCTCGACGGGGAGGAGGACCCGTTCGGGTTCTCGCGGCTTACCTATATACACGATGTTGACGGATCCAAAAAATTAAACGGGCAGACGTTCCCGCACGTCATCATCTCCGGCTCGGGGATGGCCGAGGGCGGGCGGATACTGCACCACCTGCGGAACAATATCGACAATCCCAAGACGTTGCTGCTGTTTGTGGGCTACGCGGCGAAGGATACGCTGGCGAGGAAGATCATCGACGGCGAGAAAGTGGTGAAGATCTTCGGCGAGGACCACAACGTGCGGTGCCGCGTGAAGGTGATGGACGCTTTCAGCGCGCACGCGGACCGGCGGGATTTGCTGGATTACGTGGATTTGAACGATCCGGCGCGGCTGAAGCACATATTCTTGATACACGGGGAGCCGGATCAGGCCATATCGTTCAAGGACGCGCTGCGGAGCAAGGGGTATCAGAACGTGTATTTCCCTGGCCTTGGGGATACGTTTGATGTTGGCAAGGGTGAGTTTGTGTAGGGTGCAAGGCAAATGGTAATTTGTTGCGATAATGTTGCCTTCGACTCCGCTCAGGCAACGGTCCCGGTGGCTGAGCGGAGTCGAAGCCACGGTGGGTGGTACAAATGTAAATTTGTTGCGATAATGACGTTGTAGGGGGCGTTGCGCGCAACGCCCCCTACGGCGGGATACGCGGTAAATGGTAATTTACCCGTGTAATGTGTGACAAAAAAACGATTTTGTAGGGGCGATCGTCCCCGATCGCCCGTGCTTGAATTGCGAAAATGCGTCTGATTCAACGTATACCGCAATCACCGCATCACGGGGCGTTGCACGCAACGCCCCTACGTTGGATTGTTGGTGTATTTTGCGTGATATTGTAATTCATGCGTTGCGGGCGACCGGGG
>WQRV01000196.1 GCA_009786575.1 Chitinispirillia bacterium
GGCCGCGTATCTGCTGTTCAACTTCATGTACCGCAAATACGGCAAGTTCACATCCTTCATATCAAAACTAATCCCCCTCGAAAAGCTGGGCAGGCTCGCGTCGAGGCTGTCTTACGGGAAGAGCGGGGGGAGGCAGAAATCGTGACAGCCGCAGATCTTCGGATTGATGCCGGAGACGCGGGGAGACTGCGAGGCATACGCCTAACTCCCTGTTATTCATAGATCTAGCCCATCACAGGACGGATTTTAGGGGCGAGTTCAAATCTGTCCAATCACTCCCGCCGGAGATTCGCCTTGCGCCTTACGGCGGAGTGATTTATATTTCTACTGTGGACGAAATGTATTATAACGCAACAATAAACAGCAGACTGGAAAACGGCAATGCTTATTATATCCGAAATATCCGGGGCGAAACGGCGGAAAATTGCGGCTTTGCTGAGCATTACCGCAATCGCGGTAATCACGGCCCTCGCCGCGGCGGGGTGCGCGGGAAAAGCGGCGGCATCCGGCGGCGCGGCCATAACTGATGCGAGCGCACACGATGGCGGCACGGCAAGGCAAAAAGCGGGCATCGGAAAGCCGGGGGAGCGGGGGAAGCCTGACGTATCGTGGTACACCCACGACCCGGGCGCGCAGACCATCACCATCCGCACCGGCGAGGAGCTGGCGGGGCTGGCGGCTATCGTCAACGGCACCTGGGGAGGAACGCCTCGAAGCGACAGCTTCGAGGGAAAAACCGTTAAGCTCGCCGGCGACATAGACCTCACCGCGTTTGACAACTGGGTGCCAATAGGGATATACAACTACGACACACGGACGGGCGCGGACAGGAGCCTGCCGTTCTCCGGGACGTTCGACGGCGGCGGGTACGTAATAAACGATTTGAAGATAAACCGCCCCGGCGCGGACTGCCAGGGGCTGTTCGGCTACATACGCAAGGGCGAGGTGGCGTACCTCGGGCTCAACGACGCGAACGTCCGAGGGCGTGACTTTACAGGCGGCATCGCCGGGATTATCGCAAACCACCCGAGTATCGTAAACGGCTGCCACGTAATCGGCAGGATCGCCGGCGCGTCGGGCGTGGGGGGGCTTGTGGGGCACGTCATCTCCACGAGCGTAGTGTCCAACGGTTATTCGTCGGCGGAGGTCAGCGGCGCGGAGAATATAGGCGGCATTGCGGGGTATGTCTCCGAGAGCGCCGTGGCCAACTGCTACTCTACCGGCGCGGTGAGCGGCACCGAGCGCGTGGGCGGGGTGGCGGGCACGGCGCTCAAAAGCAGCGTTTTCGCCAACTACTCCATCTGCATAGTAAGCGGGAGCAGGATAGTGGGCGGCGTTACGGGGTTCCTTTCTGAGTACGCCAACGTAACCAACAGCGCCGCGCTTAACCCATACGTGCGGGGCGAGGAAGATGTGGGGCGCGTAGTCGGCAAGGTCGTCCAGCCGTCCTCACTCATAAACAACGCCGCATACGGCGAAGGGCTCACGCCTGCCGCCATCATGACCGACAAAACCATCGGCGGGCGCTTCTTGGAAGCGAGCGGCTGGACGGTGAGGACGGGCAGCCTGCCCGGCCACGGCAAAACTGTGGAGATGCCGCCGCACCTGCGCGAAGACCCTCTGGCCGCGGCAGCGGCGCCGGCCGGAGGCAGCGGAGTCTCGCTCATAGAAGCGGTGGAGCTCTCGGCAAACAAAATCGCATCGGAACTGCCTAAGGGGAGCCGCGTAGCGGTCCTGGCCTTCGAATCGGAAAACGCCAGCTTCTCCGAATTCATGGTCGAGGAGCTGACCGGCGCGCTGGTCGACCGGGGCATCGAGGTTGCGGACCGGCAAAACTTGGAACTTTTGCAGAAGGAACTGAAGTTCCAGATGTCGGGCAGCGTGAGCGACGACGACATAAAAGCCGCAGGGAAATTTCTCGCGGCAGACATGGTCATCACCGGGCTGTTAGTCAACATCGGCGAAATATACCGGTATCAGGTCAACGCGATACGCCTCGAGCAGGCCACCCGCGCAAGCGTCGTCCGCCTGAGCGTACGCAACGACGCGGAGACGCAGGGCATAGTAGACGCACTGGCCAAACTGCGCAGCGATCCGGGTAACCGGCAGGCGAAGGAGCGGCTCAAGCGGGTGAGGGCTAAATAAAGACAATATCTCATGGGATTATGTTTTGTCGTTACGGCGGCGTGATTTATATTTGTATTATGGTTGAACGGTTAATGGGGAGTGGAACCAATAATTTAAAAGAACAGGAGAGCAATAATGCCAAATTTTGAACAAGATTTTATCAAGTCTAAAGGAGCACCTATTAAGTATAAGGAATGGGAGATTGTTAATGTAGACCGAATTTCAGTACAAAAAAAATTTTCCGCGGTATTACGGCTTATTTCAACAAATTCAGAATGGAGGCAAGCAATACGCGTAAAGGTACGAAATGGTAAATTATTTGGGAATTCTCAAGAAACTAAATCTTTTATAGTATGGGCGGATGATCTGAAAGAACACAATAGTATTCTTCATTTTGAAGGAGTTACAAAAGACTTGCAATTCTTTGTTCATAATGCTTGGGAACAGTTTGATCATCGCAATACACCGTTTTTGAATTATTGGATGGGTAATGCGGCAATGATACTTGAGGTAGATGGTAACACCAGACGGTATAGGTGCAACGACGGCCTCTCAGACGACAATTTCGACGACATAATCTTTGAGATAACCATTGACGACTGATGACCGGCGAATACGGTCTTTGGATAGAAAATGGCAAAGATTGGAAGATTTAAACAGGTAAAGGAGCAGACAATGATTAAAAACGTATTGTGCATCATATTTCTAAGGAGTGTAAAACATGAGTAAAATGCAATACTATTATCAAATGATAGCCGATGGCGGCCCAAAGCGCCAAAAAGACATTATGGCCAGACCTCTTGTTAGGGTAGAGGATCCGTACATATTAAATAGATGCGCTAT
>WQRV01000197.1 GCA_009786575.1 Chitinispirillia bacterium
ATAGAGGTGATGGCCTGCCGCGGCGGCTGCATAGGCGGCGGCGGTCAGCCCTACGGCGCCGACGACCTCGTGCGCGCCGCGCGGACCGCCGGCATCTACAAGGATGACGAACAGTCCAAAATGCGCTGCTCGCACCACAACCCGCAGATCAAAAAGGTCTACGACGAGTTCCTTGAGAAGCCGCTGTCCCACAAGTCCCACGAACTCCTCCACACGAGCTACACCCCGAGGCCGGAGTACAGGTGGTAGGGGAGCCGCGGTGATGTGCTGGATGTTTTGATTGTTGAATAATAAGGCGTGTCCCGGCGGGACGCGCCTTTTTAATGGCGCATTTGCATAGGTACAGGAAAAATCAGCCAAAAGATTGTTTTTGGGGAAAATTTGTAGTATATTTCTATTACATGAAGAATAATCGTAAATCGTGCCAGTAGCAGATTTGCAGTAAAAAGGGGATAATTATGGCGAATGCGGTTCTGGATGTTCAGGATGTTCCGGATTTGTTGATTTCCAAATTCCACACGAATACAATTTCCTGGCGCGAAGAAGCCGGGGTGTTGTTATTTCAGCCGATAGGAGAAGAACAATCGTCTTTTGACATAAAAAAAAGCGCCTTTGAGGAACTAAAAAAATTTCGTGGCGTTTTGCCAAAGGACTTTGACTACAAAAATGAACGATTGAAACGGATAGATGAAAAATATGATAGTATTCATTGACACCAACCTGATTGTAGACTATTTGGCGGACAGGGGAGCATTCGCCGAAGCCGCTGAATTAATATTCGGCAAGTGTTCCGATGGCACATTATCCGGCTATGTGTCGTCTAACGCTATCTCAGATGTATTTTATATACTGCGAAAAGAATTTACTGTTGAACAACGGAAAAAAATGTTATTTAATTTATGTAGACTGGTAAGAGTAACAGGACTTGAGCATGAAGATGTGGTATCGGCTATTACAAACGAAGAATTTAAAGATTTGGAAGATTGTTTACAGAGTGAATGTGCCGGAAAGATTGGTGCCGATTACATAATAACGCGGAATATCGATGATTTTATAGCCTCGGTTATACCTGCAATTACACCGTCTGATTTTTTGCGTCTGCTTTGATACAAGGGACAATAGCTATGGTTGGTGCTATGGTAATGATGTGTCTAATTGTACAAAATACGGCAGACTGTATACATTGAGAGTGGCAGAAAGGGTTTGTCCGGCTGGGTGGCGTTTACCAACGCGTGAAGATTGGGTACTTTTGGTTCAAGATATCGGTAGTGATGCTGGGAAACAACTTAAATCACAAACCGGTTGGAGTAATAATGGCAACGGGACGAACTCGTCAGGTTTTTCAAAGAATACACGTTCTTCGAAAATATGGCGTAGTCATCCCGTTATAATTCAGGCTTCAGCGATACCGCCCTGTTCAGCCTCTCCGTCATAAACAGCATAAGCCCCGCGAGGCCCAAAAGGAACGCCGGGTACAGGGCGATGCTGATGTTGCCCGCTATCAACCCAAAGAGCGGCGGCATGAGGGCTGAGCCGGTGTAGGCGCTTGCCATTTGCACGCCTACTATCGCCTGAGAATTTTCCTTGCCGAAGTTTGCGGGCGTGGCGTGGATGATTGCGGGGTATACCGGCGCGCAGCCGAGGCCGATTATGATAAGGCCGTTTAAGCAGAGCCAGTCGGGAGCCCCGGGGAGCCAGACGGCGAAGACCCCAAGAATCATCACGCAGATACCGGCCCGTATCATGTTCCTGTCGCCTATCCTGTCGGATATGAACCCGCTCAAAAACCGTCCCCCGGTTATCCCCATATAAAAAAACGCCGCGTACGCCGCCGCGGTCTCCGGATTGATTCCCCTCTGTAAAACGAGGAAGCTGCTCGCCCATAATCCCGCGGTCGATTCCAGCGCGCAGTAGCCGAAGAACGCAGGCAAGATGAATTTCACGCCTCTGATTTTTATTATCTGCGGTAATTTCAGGGCGGGGGAGCGGCCGCGCCCGTCATCCGCCGTCCCTGCATTTTGTTTTTTCCACAAAGGCAGGCTGAAAAACAGTACCAGCGCCAATATAATCTGGACAATCCCCACTATCCGGTACCCCTCGTTCCACCCGCTGCCGCCTGTCAAGCAGTACCCCATAATATAAGGCCCGATAGACGCCCCCACGCCCCAGAAGCAGTGCAGCCAGTTCATGTGCCGCGAGGCGCAGCGCAGCGCCACATAGTTATTCAGCGCGGCATCCACCGCCCCCGCGCCGAGGCCGTAGGGCACCGCCAGTACGCACAGCATCCAGAAAGACGCTGCCGCCGAGAACCCGAACAGCGCCGCGGCGGTCGCCAAAACGCTCACAGCTGTAACCATCCCCGCCCCGAACCGCTTGGTCACCCTGTCCGACAGCAGGCTCGACAGTATCGTCCCGCCGGCGATGATCATGTAGACTATCCCGGCAAACGATACCGGTGCGCCCATCCCCGCCCGCATGACGGGCCAGGCGGATCCGAGCAGCGCGTCGGGCAGGCCGAGGCTGATGAAGGAGAGGTATATCAGCGCGAGGAGGATTGAGTACATGGTCTGTGCTTTCGAGGGTAGCGGATTATCATCATGGATAAAATACATTGTGCCTTTGACTTTGACGTTGACTTTTTAAAAAGACTATGGGATTATGTTTTGTCGGTGCCTTGAGCCGATGCCATCCCATGATACTGGGGAAAAGAGGCCCCTTGCGGCACGGGCGGGAGCATGCAATCACTTGCATTAAAAGCTCGGCCGCCGAAGAATTCGCTCACGGTTGCAGAACCCGATTCGTACAGTGAAGTTTGGAACACCCTGTACGCGACACGGCCCACGCCCGGGCGTGGTGTTTTGACTTGTCCGCGTACCGTAGAAGCGAACTCCTTTCATGCCGGGCG
>WQRV01000198.1 GCA_009786575.1 Chitinispirillia bacterium
AATACATTGGAAAAAAATGGAATAAAAATTGAAAAAGAATATGTAATAGACTATAAGGAAAAAGATGGAAAAATAACAAAAGATATAATTATAATAGGTAAGAAAGTATAAAAAAAGAAAAACCAGCGCCTTACAAACGGTAACTGCTCACCGCCCCGATCGGGCGGTTCGGCTTCCTTAACCCCAATTTGAGTATATTTATTAAAAGGGGCGGTTGTTTTATCCCGCGTCCCTTTTATTCTATCTAAACAGGGAAATTTCTAAGGTACATAAATCACGCTACCTTTTACTGTACCTTAAAAATACCTTTATTTTTTGGATAACGGCAGCCATCCCATCTATATTATAATATCCACGCAGGGGGTGCCTCTGCTTAAATCCCTATTTAAGAAGGAGACGCAGGATGTTTAGAAATTCAGGAAGCGCTTTTGTCGTCGCGGCTGCGGCCATGGTATTGATCTCAATCGCCTGTGCGCCGAATCCTGGGGCGCCGGAGGGTAATCAGGGCGTAAACACGCTTCTGCTTATGCCGCCGGAAGACGCGCAGGAGGGCGTATCATCAGCCCCTGCTGCCGAGATTACTACGAGGTCGTGGACGAGCGTCGATTACGCGCCTACCGGCACGCGCAGGCACAGCCGCCAGAGGTACGACCTCCGGCTGCCGTCAACCGGAGACGGGCCTTTCCCTCTGTTAATATATGTCCACGGCGGCGGATTCAGCGGCGGGGAGTGGGCGTTAAGCAGTAACAATAACGGGCTTGTTTCGGGGGCTTCAAGCAGGGGGTATGCCGTTGCCAGCGTCGGTTACCTTCTGATGGGACAAAGCGGCTGGAGCGGGGGCCAAAGGGCTTTCCCCGAATTGGTGGAGGATGTTCTGGCGGCTGTCCGCCATTTAAGGGCCAACGCGGACACATACCACCTTGACCCCAACCGTTTCGCCATTTCGGGTTTCTCGGCGGGGGCTTACCTCACCGCGATAGTTTGCGCGCTTTCCGGCGCTCAGGATCACGGATTTGATATTACCAGCCTTGGAAACGCCGGCGTCTCCCACGCGGTTCAGGCGGCGGCAAGCTCCGCGGCGCTCACCGATTTCTCGCTGTTGGAAACGCATGAGTCTATAAACGGCGGCGGAATGTTAAACCATGATGTCAATCCCGAAGGTGCGCTTTTGGGCGGACACCTGCAAAACGATAAAAACAATGAACCCATGAAAACATATCTCAGAATGCAGAACCCGCTGACCCACATCTCGGCAGTTACGCCGCCCATCTATATGCTGCACGGCACCAGCGATAACCTGGTCCCCTGGCAGCAGTCTGAAATAATGGTGAACAAAATCAACGAATTTGTCCCCGGCAAGGCCATATTCAACAAAGTTACCGGCAGAAGCCACGCGGACTTCGACGCCGCCACCAATGCAACAACTATCGCCATCCTCAACTTTTTAGACGAAAACATGCCGTCAGGCGGAACATCAGGCGTTAAGGAGACGGCGCGGGAAATCAGGTAAGAAATTTTATCTTGCGACGAATATGGTTTTTAAGTATATTGATTAAAAGGGGCGGCTTTATCCGGCGTCCCTTTTATCCTATCCAACATTTAATACGAGAGGGCCTTACTGTGAACCGCAACAAACAAATTCTGCCAATCGCCGCAGCCGCGGCAATACTGTTTGCGGCCGGCTGCCAACCGGAAAACGCCATGCACGGCAACGCAACAGGCGCGGGGCAGCTAATCCTGCTCACGGACGATATTAACGGCGGCCATCAGGATGCCGCAGCCGAGACCGCGCCGGCGGCGGCAGCGGCGGCAACAGACTATTCAGACATGAACAACTGGAGCGTCTTTACCGCGCCCGACAAACTTACCAAAAATGTCGATATGTTCCTGCTCTATCCCACATCCATTATGAGCAGCGCCGCGGAAGACTGCCCTTACGCCAATATCAACAACGCCTCAATGCGCAGCAGCGTAGACCAGTGGTACCGCGGCCTCGGAAAAATCGCCACCGAGCACACAAACGCCTATTTGCCGTACTACCGTCAGGCCAATGTTTTCGGCGGATGCTCCGGCTCAATGCCGAATATGACCGGCGGGGACGCCATGGAAGATGTTCTCGCGGCGTTCAATTATTATCTTGAGCACATAAACAAGGGGCAGCGCCCATTTATCTTTTTCGGCTTCTCACAGGGTTCGTCCCCCTTATGGGAGATGGCCGTCAACCGCCTCGACACAATGGGCGGCGCGTCATTGGGCGCGGCTAACCGGAAGAACCACATCGTAACGTACGCGGTAGGCATACCCGGGCGCTCAACGATCTCCGCGAGCAAGCCGGTCAGGTTCTCGCAAGCCTACAACGACATTAACGTCATCACGGCGTGGAACTCTTATTATGAATCGGATACAGCCTGTACCTCGTCCCAGCTGGGGGTGAGGGCGTCAAGCGGCCCCACAACAAACCCCATCACGTGGACAACCGATGAGGCCTACCGCGCAATGACGGAAAATCCGGCCCTGAACACCAACTCAATACTCGGCGCGCAGGCGTACAACAGGCTTGGCATTCTTTTAGTGAAAAGAAAAACCGAGCCATCAACCGATCCCGGCTGCGGCAGCACCGGCAGTATGTACATGGGGCAGCACGGCAGCGATGTCCCGTACTTCTCAGCGGCCATAATAAAGAACATAGAAGACCGCATAGCCGCATGGAACGCGACCTATGGCAACACGAGCGTCCGGGAGCCGGAGAGGGTGGTACGATAGGGCGGTAAATTGTGGTTTATTGGTGTGTTGATGATTGTCTGAACCATGATTTGCCTGATTAAAGGATTAACATGATTAAACGTCAAAATCACCAATAATCCGGGTTTTGACGTTGATTTTTA
>WQRV01000199.1 GCA_009786575.1 Chitinispirillia bacterium
TAAGGCTATTACGTATACATCTACTCTACAGCCACAATATAATTAATTGCTTGGGCGGGATGCAAAAATTTTGAAATTTAGCGCCGCTAAAATCAAAAAGCTGTTAGTTTTGGGCGGAAAGCAAGAAAATAAAAAGATTTTTTGGCGGCAGGGGGTCAAAAACGGCGTTTTCGGTGCTGGTGGGGCCGTTTTTGGGACGGGCGGGTTATCCCAAATCTCTGATCTCCGCCTTCAAATTACCGGTCAGATAGAGCGGCAGGTTCAGCAGGTCCCCGTCTCTCCTGTAGTCCGACATGGAGAGCCGCAGCAGCAGGCCCGGCGCGAATTTGTCGCGGAAGACGGAAAGGGATTTCGCCTGCAGGTTCGTTTCCGCTTTCACTTCTACCGGGACCGGGCTGTTTTGGCTTGAGATCAAAAAATCCACCTCCGCGCTGCCGGCGCTGTTCGACCAGTAAAAAACCGGGATGCCGCCGAGCGCCATCATCTCCTGCAGCACGAACTGCTCGGTTATAGCGCCCTTAAACTCCGTAAAGAATCTGTTTTGATCGAAGACAATCTGCGGCTCAAGCCCGCTCATGCGCGACAGGAGCCCTATGTCGTGCGGGAACAGTTTAAAATGTTTGGGGTCGGCGTAGGCCTGCAGCGGGATGCGCGGCGCGCTTACGTTATCGACCTTGTGGACCAGCCCGCAGTCTGTGAGCCACATCATCGCCATCTCGAATTCCTTTGCCCTCGCGCCCTCTTTTATGTGGCTGTAAACAAACTTCCTGTGCTCTTTGGCGAGCTGTGCCGGTATGTTATTGTATAACAGCCGGATCTTGGGGACGATCTCGTTTGGCGCGTGTTTTGAAAAGTCCTGCTCGTAAGTTGAGAGGATGTTTTGCTGTATCTGCGCGCACTTCGCCAAATCCTCTTCGCTTACGAAACCCGCAACAGCCTCCGGCATCCCTCCCACAAAATAGTATGTCTTAAGCAGCGAGATGTACTCGCTTTTGAGCGCCCCTATAAGGCCGTACTCCTTGTCTTTGTACAGATTCACCAGTTCCTCTTTGCCAACCGCTATCAGGAACTCCTCGAACGACATGGGGTACAGGTTCAGAAACTCCACCTTGCCGACCGGGAAGGAGGTCCCAGAGTGCAGCGCGACGCCGAGCAGCGACCCCGCGCAGATTATGTCGTACTGCGGGGCGTCCTCGCTGAAATACTTGAGCGACGTCAGCGCCCGCGGCTCACCCTGAATCTCGTCGAAGATCAGCAGGCACCGCTCGCTGTCTATCTTGCGGCCGCAGTACGCCTCAAGCCCGCGGATTATCTTTTGCGGCGATATATCGCCGGCGAACAGCCCCCGTACTGCCGAATTGTTCTCAAAGTTGACGTAAACGGCGCTTTCGTAGCGCTCCTCCCCGAACTTTTTCATCAAAAACGTCTTGCCGACCTGCCGCGCGCCCCTGAGAATCAACGGCTTGCGGCCTGGCCTGCTTTTCCACGCCAAGAGATCGTTCATCGCATTTCTGTACATCCCGCCCTCCCCTGTTTTTCATATAATATACTATATTTACACAAAGTCGAGGGAGTTTTTGTAAGATTTTACAGAAAATCGGGGGGAGTTTATGTAATACGTTACATAAAACAGGGGGGAGTTTGTTTCATCAGACATTGCGGTGTCCTTTCATTAAAGGTGAAACTTTTAACCATCGCAGATGCGGTGCCAAGCCGCAATAACCCCCAAAACAGGCCGATTTTGAACAGTCAGTCCCGGACGCAACGCACGGAAAAACCGAAGCCCCCGACGTAGCTTTCATCGTACACGTTGCCGTCGTTCCAGTGCATGCCCCGGAACCACGCGCTGCCGCTGCCGTTCTCCGTGGCGCTCCACCAGATGCCGCTGATGCCGGCGTATTCGAAGCTGTCACCGGGGAAGCGGTAGCCGCCCGGTAGAGCCGAAAAACCAAATTTATCAGTTCCGTTCCCACTATTCATTTTACCAAGAACACAATCTTCCCCAAACTCTCGGTTTAGAGTCTCTTTAATCTCTTTGTCACACAAAAAACCACTCCAACCTGTTTTTGATTTAAGCTTCTTACCCGCACCACTCCAATAAGCAAGGCCGTTACCTAATTCTTTCCGCTGACCACCGGCGCGTTTAGTCAAATCGTTCCAATCCTTGTTATCAGGCAAACGCCATCCCGCCGGACACGCCTTCTTAGCCGTTCTCCAATCGTACAGCCTGCCGTATTTCTCGCAATTGGATAAGTCATCGTCATAACACCATGAATTACCCGTTTTGAAATTGAGATTCTGCGCCATCCATGTTAATTTACCTATCCTTACCGTGCGGTACTCCTTGCCATCCCTCGGATCGGTAAAACTGCCCTTCTGCGCGTTAACCGCCGAAACCGACAACAGAACCACCGCCGCCGCGCCAAAAACAACACGCACCCTATGACCTGCGCGTCTGCCGCTAACGGATACGCTCATACCGCAACCTCCAATTTATTGCGATGACACAACGTAAAGGCGGGCCTGTGTGCGTCCCGCCTTATGGTAAAGTGTTAGTTGACGCCGAGGAGTCTTTTGGCCTCTTCAAGCGGTACGCCTTTTTCGATCAGGGCGATGATTTGGGCCATGCCCTTCTCAATACCTTTGGCCATACCCTCGGCCCGTCCCTCGGCCAAAACCTCTTCCCTGACTTCTTCCCTGATCTCTTGCTGCCAGTATTCCTTCATTTCTTCCGATGTTACCGGGCCGGTCATCATATATATAAC
>WQRV01000200.1 GCA_009786575.1 Chitinispirillia bacterium
TCCGACTTCAGAAGGCAATACTTCCTCTCCCGCCCGCGCCGCTTCGGCAAGACGCTTACGTGCTGGACGCTCGACGCGCTGTTCAGCGGGAAGCGGGAGCTATTTGAGGGGCTGGCGATATCTAAAACCGACTGGGCGTGGGAGAGCTTTCCGGTTATCCACTTGGACATGAGCATGGTTCGCACGTCCGACGGCGTGGGCGGCGTGAAAGAGTCGCTGGCCATTCAAACGATGGAGGTCGCCGAAAATCACGGGATAGCCGTGGATCAGAATATGGCGCCGGGAAATATACTCAGAAAGATAATTATTGGAATTGCCGAAAAACACGGCAAGCCGGCGGTCGTGATCGTTGACGAATACGACAAGCCTTTTCTCGATTTCTATAATCAGCCGCCAATGGCAGCTGATGTTCGCAATATTATGAGAGATTACTATATTCAGCTGAAAGCGAACGAGCCTAATATTCGTTTTCTGTTTATGACGGGAATCGCCAAGTTCACCAAAGCGGGGGTATTCTCCACGCTGAACAATTTGAACGACCTGTCGATGGACGAAGATTTCGGCACGATGCTGGGGTACACCGGGGAGGAGCTCCTCGAATATTTCGGCGAGCATATTGACGCCGTAGCAAAGAAGCGGAACACCACGGCCGGCGAACTCGCCGCCCAAATGAAGCACTACTACAACGGCTTCTGTTTTGACGGTGTCCACAAGGTGTACTGCCCGTTCTCTGTGCTTAATTTTTTCCAGAACGGTGAATTCGATAACTTCTGGATGGAGAGCGCGAACCCGAAGATTATCGCCGACTACATGAATGGCAGAAAACTTACGGTTGAGCAGTTCAGGGGGATGTTCGTTTCGAGGGATTTTGTGCGCCATCCCGGCGACATGGAAAGCACGCCGCCGGAGGGCTTCATGTTTCAGGCCGGCTACCTGACGCTGCGGGAGAGGATCGACCGGGAATATCTGCTCGACTACCCTAATACCGAGGTACTCAACTCCATGTCGAGGCTGGTCGCACAAAACATAGTGGAGAGCAATGGCGAGGATTTTATGGACTTCCGCACGTCAATTATGGACGCGCTGGCAGACGGCGACGCGGAACTCTTCGTTGAAACCGTCAACCGCCTGCTGGCGAGCATCCCCTACGACGACTACGTAAGCGCGGCGAAGCAGGGGCGGCGGATATGCAAGAGGAAGTTGACTGCACAGGAGTGGCTCTACCGCTCAACCATTCTCGCGTTCCTGCGCGGATGCGGTATCCTCACGTTCGGCGAGATGCACAGCAATCAGGGCCGCTCCGATATGGTAGTAACCTGCCGCGGCGCGACATGGGTCATAGAAATCAAAGTCGCCGCAGAGGGTGAGGACTGCCGGGCGAAAGCGGAAGAGGCGATGACGCAGTTGAGCGGGAATCAGTACGCCGATCAGTACAAAAACGCGAAGAAGCTGGCCATAGCCATAGACGACAGCACGCGGCAGGCCGTGGAGTGGGTTGAGGGGTAGGGCGCGGGAGTGTCCTTTTTTGCGGAGGAGCTCTCTTTTTGTAGCGGGGATGCATTATATTAAAGGTATCTGAGAGGGAGCCGTAAAATCATGCAGACACAAAAATCAATAATAATAACGGTACTGACAGTATGTTTAGCCATTGCAACTTTGATGATTTTCGGTGGATGCGGCGGCGGGAAAGGTGGCAGCTTTACCGACCCAAGGGACGGGCAGACCTACCGTACCGTAAGAATAGGTAACCTCACGTGGATGGCGGAGAACCTTAACTATGCGTCAGACAGCAGCTGGTGTTATGATAACGACGATTCAAATTGCGTAACGTGCGGCAGGTTGTATAATTGGGATGCCGCAAAGGCTGCCTGTTCTACGATGGGGGCGGGGTGGCGTTTGCCCGTCCAGGCCGACTGGAAGGATTTGGGGAAAATCCTTGGCAATGAGATGACCGCAGGTACAAAACTTAAATCCAAAACCGGTTGGCCGAAGAAAAGGAACGGTACGGACAAATTTGGCTTTTCGCTCCTGCCCTGTGGTTTCCGCGATTACCGAGGCGTATACACATCTTACGCTACCACTGCCCACCTGTGGAGCGGCGAGGAGCCTAAGGAGGAACACGTGGCATACGTGAAGAGTATTTTAGATCAATTCCATTATTATTTAGTAGGCGATGACCGTCCCAAGTCCATGCGCACATCTGTTCGCTGCGTGAGGGAGTGATAGTACCGGTCGAAATTCACCCGCGGCTTGTGCCGGGCCTTTTTTACCGCTCTGCAGTGAGATTTGCGGGGTAAAATGCGTTTTTTGGCGGTATTTTGGGGGGATATGGGCGCGGGGGGCGCTTTTTTGCGGCGGGACTTTCTTTTTGTCCCGGCATATATTATATTACAGGTATCAGAGAAGAGAGGGAATTCCAGAATGAAACAGTTACCGACCGGTGTGCAGGTATTTGAGACCATCCGCAGGGAAGGGGCCTTGTATGTCGATAAAACGGATATAATCCACAAGATGGTGTCCGACTTCAGAAGGCA